>NZ_JBLYIF020000003.1:0-229917 GCF_048548695.2 Pontibacter sp. JAM-7 | reverse complement strand
TGGCGCGCCCGGCACGATTCGAACGTGCGACCGCCTGGTTCGTAGCCAGGTACTCTATCCAGCTGAGCTACGGGCGCAACTTCAAAATGGCGGTGAGCGAGGGATTCGAACCCTCGATAGGGGTAAACCTATACGCCCTTAGCAGGGGCGCGCCTTCAGCCACTCGGCCAGCTCACCAGCAACGGCGCGTACTATACAAAATTGATTTTAAAAAAGAAAGGAAAGAATTGGAAAATTAGCTTTCATTACCTTCTTCATTTTTTTCGCGCTGAATCCGCTGATAAATTTCTTCGCGGTGCACAGAGACGTCCTTGGGCGCATTCACACCAATACGGACCTGATTACCTTTAACACCAAGAACAGTGACAGTGACATCGTCACCAACCATGAGGGTTTCGCCAACACGACGGGTCAAAATGAGCATGGGGGATCTCCTTTAAATCTCCAGGTATCGGCTTTTCACCCGATTGCATGTCGGCACGCATCCAAATCCTTGCCGTATCATGCCCTGATTCGATATACACCTGTCTAACTATAGACAAGCATTACAACATAAAGCTATTCGCTAACGGTTTCATTTGCATCGAGATTAAACGCAGTATGCAATGCCCTAACGGCTAACTCTAAGTATTTTTCAGCAATAATCACAGAAACCTTTATCTCTGAGGTGGAAATCATCAGGATATTGATATTCTCTGCTGCCAACGCATCAAACATTTTACTGGCAACACCTGCATGTGATCGCATACCCACGCCAACAATCGAAATCTTAGCGATTTTATTATCACCAGCGACCTCTCGAGCACCCAGTTCTTGCGCAGTTTGCTCCAGAATCTGACGCGTGGCATCAAAGTCATTACGATGCACAGTGAAAGTAAAATCCGTGGTCTGGTCTGCTGCCACATTCTGTACAATCACATCAATTTCGATATTAGCCTTGCTTACCGGGCCCAGAATCCGCGATGCCACTCCAGGTACATCAGGCACGCCACGAATGGTTAACTTGGCTTCATCGCGGTTAAAGGCAATGCCTGAAATTACAGGTTTTTCCACAGTATCATCTTCCTCAACGCTGATCAGCGTGCCCGGGCCATCGACAAAACTCGACAGCACACGCAGGGGCACCTTGTACTTGCCAGCAAATTCGACCGAACGAATCTGCAGCACCTTAGAACCAAGGCTGGCCATTTCCAGCATCTCTTCAAAGGTAATGCGATCAAGCCGACGCGCGGTTTCCACCACTCGAGGATCTGTAGTGTATACGCCATCGACATCAGTATAGATCTGGCATTCATCTGCTTTTAGGGCCGCCGCCAGCGCCACACCTGTGGTGTCAGACCCCCCTCGGCCCAGGGTGGTGATATTACCTTGCTCATCAACACCCTGAAAACCAGCCACGACAACGATACGGCCAGCCTGCAGGTCGGATTGAATATTGACGACATCGATATCCTGGATACGCGCCTTGGTATGCGCACTATCCGTCAGGATACGTACCTGACCACCCGTATAGGATCGAGCCGCAATACCACGTCTTTCCAGCGCCATACATAACAGCGCCATCGTGACTTGCTCACCGGTCGACACCAGCACATCCATCTCCCGGGGTGCGGGCTGATCCTGAATCGATTTAGCCAAACCGATAAGCCGATTGGTCTCACCACTCATAGCAGAAACCACAACAACTAAATCATGTCCGGCTTGACGGAATGTCTGCAGCTTATCTGCAACTGCCTCAATACGTTCAACGGTACCCACTGAGGTACCACCGTACTTATGGACGAAAAGCGCCATTCAGTATCTCCAAACTTAGAGTACAGACTGCAGTCGCTCAGGGACCGACTCAAGCACTGCTGACAATCCGGCCACATCGGTACCACCGCCCTGAGCAAAATCAGGACGGCCACCGCCCTTACCACCCAAGCTGGCAGTGAGTTCTCGGATCAGATCGCCTGCTTTAGCACGCGAGGTAAGGTCCTGAGTCACACCGGCGGCCAGCGCCACTTTGTCATCACTCACGGTAGCCAACACCACTACACCACTACCGAGTTTATTTTTCAGCTGATCGATTGTGTCTCGCAACGCTTTCGGCTCTACGCCCTCAAGTCTGGCCGCCAGTACTTTTACGCCATTAATCTCAACTGCCTGTGAGAGCAGGTCCGAACCTGCAGCAGATGCCAGCTTAGCCTTCAACTGTTCCAACTGCTTTTCCAGCGAACGGTTGCGTTCAGCTAGACCCTGCACTTTATCCAGTACCGTCTCGCGTGAGCCTTTCACTAGGTTGCCGATACTCTGTAAGGTTTCATCCAGCTGACCAATCCAAGCTAGGGCGGTCAGCCCAGTCACGGCCTCAATACGCCGTACGCCTGCAGCAACACCACCTTCCGAAATAATTTTACACAGGCCAATATCACCGGTTCGCTCAGCATGGGTACCACCGCAGAGCTCCATAGAGAAGCCTTTGCCCATGGTCAGTACCCGCACATCAGCATCATATTTTTCACCGAACAGTGCTGCTGCACCTTTGGTTTTTGCCTGTTCCAACGGCATCACTTCAGTTTCAACCGCAGAATTAAGACGAATCTGGTCATTCACCAGGCGCTCTACTTCAGCGACCTGCTCAGCTGTCATCGCTTCGAAGTGTGAAAAATCAAAGCGCAACCGGTCAGCATCATTTAATGACCCTTTCTGCTGAACGTGGTCGCCTAGAACCGTCTTCAGAGCGGCATGCAGCAGGTGAGTCGCAGAGTGGTTAAGTTTAATCGCCTGGCGACGCTCAGCGTCTACTTTTGGCATCACCCGATCAGACACATTCAGCGCACCCGATTCAAGCACCCCGTGATGCAGGTGATTACGCCCCTCTTTAGTACAGTCGAAGACAGTATATTCACCGCCAGAAAATGCCAGCACACCGCTATCACCCACTTGGCCACCGGATTCGGCATAAAACGGAGTCTGATTCAGAACCACAACACCCCGCTGACCAGCGTTCATCTGTTCAACTGGCTGACCTTCGACAAATAAAGCGACCACCTCAGCACTGCCTTCGAGTTCAGTGTAGCCGGTGAAGTCAGTCTCACCATCGACACGAATCGCCTCGTTATAGTCGATATCAAACTTACCCGCCGCACGGGCACGTTGACGCTGCACTTCCATCTCACGCTCAAAACCGACCATATCTACCGTCAGCTCTTGCTCGCGCGCCACATCAGCCGTGAGGTCTACGGGGAAACCATAGGTGTCGTACAGTTTAAACACGGTATCACCCGGAATCTCCTGCCCGTCAAGCGAGCCGATCACGTCCTGCAGCAATCGCATACCGTGATCCAGCGTCTTGGCAAACTGCTCTTCTTCCTTCAGCAATACACGCTCAACCTGAGCCTGCTTTTCAGCCAGCTCAGGATAGGCTGCGCCCATTTCCTGTACCAGCGCGGCTACCAGCTGATTAAAGAAAGGGCCTGTTGCTCCCAGCTTGTTGCCATGACGAACTGCGCGACGAATGATCCGACGTAAAACATAACCGGCACCTTCATTGGATGGCAGCACACCATCAGCAATCAAAAATGAACAGGAGCGGATGTGGTCTGCAATCACCCTAAGGGATTTGTTGTCGAGATCGGCACAGCCGACTGCTGCTGCTGTCGCTTTTAGCAGGTTCTGAAACAGGTCAATCTCGTAATTTGAATGCACGTTCTGCATAACAGCAGCAATACGTTCCAACCCCATACCCGTATCAACAGAAGGCTTAGGCAGCGGAGTCATTTCACCATCGGCGCTGCGGTTGTACTGCATGAACACCACATTCCAGATTTCGATATAGCGATCGCCATCTTCTTCCGGGCTGCCCGGAGGGCCACCCCAGACATCTGCACCGTGATCAAAGAAAATTTCGGTACAAGGACCGCATGGGCCAGTATCACCCATCGCCCAGAAGTTATCTTCATCCAGTTTAGAGAAGCGTTCAGGATCAACCCCTATCTCATCTTTCCAGATACGCTCGGCTTCGGTGTCAGAATGATGCACCGTAACCCAGAGACGCTCTTTCGGCAGCCCCATCACCTCGGTCAGAAAGATCCATGCAAAACGGATAGCATCCTGTTTGAAATAGTCACCAAAGCTAAAGTTACCGAGCATTTCGAAAAAGGTATGGTGGCGCGCGGTATAACCAACATTTTCCAGGTCATTGTGCTTGCCGCCGGCACGCACGCAACGCTGCGATGAAGTCGCCCGACTGTAGTTACGTTTATCACCACCCAAGAAAACATCCTTGAACTGCACCATACCTGCATTGGTAAACATCAGGGTGGGATCGTTCGCCGGAATCAGTGAACTGCTGGCCACAATCTCATGGCCCTGGGCTTTAAAATAATCGAGAAAAGCCTGGCGAATTTCAGCACTTGTCATGTATTTCATGGGATGAACCGTATGCTATCCATATCTGTATTCTGGGAATCCCCGCCTACTCAGGCCCGAGCAAGCGGATCTCTTTAAAAAGGCGCAACAGTATATATCGTGATCGATTTTGGTACGAACTTTTTTGCCACGCAACATACCATTACCTTAGCTTTAGACTTCGGCTTCACAGGCATGGCGAATGGCATAATTCGCCTCCTCATGACTAAAGCCTTTTTGCATTAGGTAACGCATTTGGCGTGCATACCCTTTACGGTCCTGTCGCTCCGGAGGCTGTTTAAACCGCTTCGCCCAGGCGTCGCACGCCAAGGCTTTCCAATCAACATCCAGGGTGTCATAAACGCCTTGCCGCAACTCTGCACCAATGCCTTTTGACTTTAAATCATAGCTGATACGCTGCCAGCCATGATATTGCATAAGCCTTTGTCGCATAAAGCTTTCTGCAAACCTGGCATCACTCAGATAACGGCTTTCTGTTAACTCATCTAACACTGATTCCACGACATCCTCAGCGGTATCCTTACTGTAACGCTGCATCAGTTCATAGCGACTATATTCACGCCGAGCCAATAATCTCAGGATCGAGTTTCTTAGTTCTGTGCGATCCAAATTTACGCTCCTGCTAATACAAAAAAAGGCCCTAAAGGGCCTTTTAAATGCGGTATTTATTACGATAGGTCAAGCTGCGCGCTAGATGATTTTTCCTCATCTTTCGCTTTTTCTGGCAGGCTAACATTCAGTAGCCGACTGCGAATTTCAGATTCAATCTCCGTAGCCACCTGCGGATTATCTTCCAGATATTTCGCTGCATTAGCTTTACCCTGGCCGATCTTATCGCCGTTGTAGGCATACCAAGCGCCCGATTTGTCTACCAGACCCTCTTTAACACCCAGATCAATCACTTCGCCCATATGGTAGATACCCTGACCATACATAATCTGGAATTCAGCCTGCCGGAATGGTGGCGACACTTTGTTTTTCACGACTTTGACACGGGTTTCATTACCCACAACTTCATCACCCTGCTTAACCGCGCCGGTGCGACGGATATCCAGACGAACAGAAGCGTAAAACTTCAACGCATTACCACCGGTAGTGGTTTCAGGATTACCAAACATAACCCCAATTTTCATACGAATCTGATTAATAAATACCAGCAAGCAATTTGAGCTTTTCACATTACCGGTCAGCTTACGCAGTGCCTGGGACATCAAGCGCGCCTGTAGGCCAACATGCGAATCACCCATCTCGCCTTCAATTTCAGCTCGCGGTACCAGTGCTGCTACCGAGTCAACGATAATCACATCCACCGCATTGGAGCGTACCAGCATGTCGGTGATCTCTAATGCCTGCTCACCTGTATCGGGTTGAGACACCAGCAGGTTCTCAACATCCACACCCAATTTCTCAGCATAAATTGGGTCCAGTGCGTGTTCAGCATCAACAAACGCACAGGTTTTGCCGAGTTTCTGCGCCTCTGCAATTACCTGCAATGTCAGTGTGGTTTTACCAGAAGATTCAGGACCGTAAATCTCTACCACGCGGCCAAATGGCAAACCGCCAATACCCAGCGCGATATCCAGACCCAGTGAACCCGTTGATACCGAAGGAATCGCTTCACGCGGCTGATCCCCCATGCGCATCACAGCGCCTTTACCAAACTGTCGTTCAATCTGACTCAGTGCTGCATCGAGTGCTTTTTTACGATTCGCGTCCATTTTCAACCCTGTCTGTAAGATTTATCGTACGCCGAAAATACTGTATGTATGGACAGTATTATTTCACAAGATTGAGGAATTGCAAGTCTGTCTTGCGGGAATAATGTAAACCATTAATCTATCTGGTCTTTTAACTCGGAAGATAAGCAATAACCCCTTCCAGTGCCTGCTCTACCGCTTGCTGCTGAACCGCATTTCGCTCACCACTAAAGAAACACAAACTGGTGACTGTAGGCCGATCAAGCACAGCCCAGGCAAACCAGACCGTACCCACGGGTTTGTCCTGACTGCCACCATCCGGCCCAGCAATGCCGCTAATGGCCACAGCAATAGTCGCTTCACTTCGCGCCAACGCACCTTCTGCCATCTCAGTCACCACTGCTTCAGAAACCGCGCCATGCTCGGACAACGTCTCTGTGGCAACCCCCAACATACGTGTCTTGGCCAGGTTAGAATAGGTCACAAAACCACAATCAAACCAAGCCGAGCTACCCGCAACCGAAGTAATGGCGGCTGCCACGCCGCCGCCGGTACAAGATTCAGCCGTTGCCAAATAAGCACCCGCTTGTTGCAAAGCCCAACCAGCTTTTTCCGCTAATACATTCATAAGCCCACCCTACTGGCAGCAACACGCAATTCACGTACAATGCGCAACATACTCTTACCTAATAACAGATTCAATTCATCAGTTTGCCAATACCTAGATGAACAAAAACGCCCCTACACATACCCCCATGATGCAACAGTACTTGCGGATCAAAGCGGAACATCCGGATCAGCTACTGTTTTATCGCATGGGTGATTTTTACGAATTGTTCTTCGACGATGCGAAAAAGGCTTCCCGCCTGCTGGATATATCGCTGACTGCCCGCGGCAAGTCTGCTGGACAACCCATTCCGATGGCCGGCATTCCATACCATGCTGCAGAAAGTTATATTGGTCGATTAGTAAAGACCGGCGAATCTGTCGTCATCTGTGAGCAGATAGGAGATCCAGCCACCAGTAAAGGTCCGGTTGAGCGCGCAGTAGCCCGTATCATCACCCCTGGCACACTGAGTGATGAAGCGTTTCTTGATGAACGCCGTGACAACCTGCTGGTCGCGCTATGTCAGCATCAGGATCGATTCGGTCTGGCATGTATGGATATCAGTGCGGGACGTTTTTCTATTCAGGAAATAGAGGGTGATAGTGCCCTTAATGCCGAGCTGGAACGACTGCGTCCTGCCGAATTACTGTTTGACGAAGATTCGAATCTCGCCACCCTGGTTGATAGACAGGCAGGCCTGCGCCCCCAGGCTCCCTGGCATTTTGAGATTGACAGTGCCAACCGTCTGCTGTGTCAGCAGTTTGAAGTACAAAGCCTGCAGGCGTTTGGATGCGAACATCTGCAACTGGCCATTCGCGCTGCCGGCTGTTTATTACAATACGCCCGGGACACCCAGCGCAGCGCACTGCCGCATATAAGACGACTACAGGTCGAGCAACAGCAAGAGAGCGTGCTACTGGATGCCGCCACCCGACGCAATCTGGAGATCGACCAGAATTTATCCGGTGGTAGCGACAACACACTGGCCAAGGTCATCGATCAGTGCGCAACACCAATGGGCAGTCGCCTATTACGCCGCTGGTTACACCGGCCATTACGCAACCTGAAGCAATTACAGCAGCGCCAAGCCGCTCTTCACTGGCTACAGGAGGAATACCGATATGAAACTATCGAAACATGCCTCAGAAACGTCGGTGATAGCGAACGTATCCTGAGCCGAGTGGCGCTACGTTCGGCTCGCCCACGAGACTTGGAACGACTGCGTAGTGCACTTACTATTCTGCCTGAGCTGCAAACCCATCTCGCCGCCACCACGGCAACACGTGTTAACCAATTAGCTGGCCAGATCGCTGAGTTTCCTCAGCTCGCGCAACTGTTAAACAAAGCAATCATCGATAATCCACCCGTGATTATCCGTGACGGCGGGGTCATTGCAGAAGGGTTTGATACCGAACTTGATGAGCTACGTAATATCAGTGAAAACGCTGGCGAGTATTTACTCCAGCTGGAAGCAAAAGAGCGTGATCGCACCGGAATTGCCACCCTCAAAGTGGGTTATAACCGGGTACATGGCTATTACATTGAGATCGGCAAAGCACAGGACGCAACGGTCCCCGGTGACTACATCCGGCGCCAGACCCTAAAAAATGCCGAACGTTACATCACCCCTGAATTGAAAGCGTTTGAAGACAAAGCACTCTCAGCCAAGAGCCGGGCCTTGGCGCGAGAAAAAGCCCTGTACGATGAGCTGCTGGAAACCGTCGCCGCACAACTGGTGCCGCTACAGGAATCCTCCAGTGCTATAGCCGAACTGGATGTATTACAAAACCTGGCTGAACGCGCTGTGTCACTGGATTACGTGCCGCCCCACCTGACAGATGAGCCGGTACTTAACATCCAGCGGGGACGCCACCCGGTGGTCGAAGCCGTTCTCGACGAGCCTTTTGTCGCCAACGACCTGGCACTGGATACTGAGCGCCGCATGCTGGTTATCACCGGCCCGAATATGGGCGGTAAATCTACCTATATGCGCCAGGCAGCACTGATTACTCTGCTGGCGCATATTGGCAGCTATGTACCAGCATCTGCAGCCGATATTGGGATTGTTGATCGTATTTTCACCCGGATGGGCTCATCTGATGACCTGGCCGGTGGGCGCTCTACCTTTATGGTAGAAATGACCGAAACCGCCAATATCATGCATAATGCTACCAGCCGTAGCCTGGTACTGATGGATGAGGTTGGCCGTGGCACCAGTACCTTTGACGGCCTGTCTCTAGCCTGGGCCTGCGCTGAACACCTGGCGCGCCACACTGAAGCATTCACCCTGTTTGCCACCCATTATTTTGAACTTACCGCCCTACCAGAGCAGCTAACCAGTGTATTCAACGTGCACCTGACCGCAGTTGAGCACAATGATCTGATTGTATTTTTACACGAAGTGAAAGAAGGGCCCGCAAGTCAGAGCTATGGTCTTCAGGTGGCTCAGTTAGCGGGGGTACCGATTGAAGTGGTGCAACAAGCAAGACAAAAGCTGATACAGCTGGAGCAGGATGTCAGTGTCGGGGCCCAGTTGAACACACCGCCGCCACCTGTGCAGAATGATATGTTCGCCCAACCCGAGCACAAAGCATTAAAAGCCTTACGTCAGATCACACCCGATGACCTGACACCCAAACAAGCACTCGAGCTACTGTACCAACTTAAGGCACAGTGCCAGTAACCATGCCAGCGTGCTGTCTAAACCACAGCGCTGGCCGCTTGTTCGCGGGTAAAAAACACACCGTCGCGGCAAAAACCAGCAATAACAGAGGCTTTGATGGCCATAACCTCTCCTTGCATATTACGCGACACAACCCACTCATCCGGCACACCACACAACAGGTGAACCGGAGCCGGAATACCTTCCGTTAAGCAAGATAGTTCAACTCTGCCTGTTTCCGTGTCACAGAATGCCGGTATAAAACCGCTGGAACGATTATTCTGACTGATTCCTGCAGTGTTTTGGTACTGCAAGTTTTCATTGTTAAGTTTCGCGACTGTCATCAGCATAGACATAGCGTCGATCTCATATTTATTTTTATCGGACACTAAATACACAGCAGGTAGTATGCCAACTTGGTCAAATTTCAACCAGACAAGTAAAGCTATTAGTTATCAATCATTTACAAAAAACACTACATTTTATCGCGAATAATCCGCATGCGACAGATTGACCAAAATGAGAAAACCCTGTTCGATTTCCGGCATATTCGACAATTTTCGTCATTAAATAAACCAAAAAGCCACCCGCAGGTGACTTTTTCAAAAACGCTACTTCAGTGGCTTTATTGTTGCAGCAGATCTTCGCCGGTCAAACCATTTTTCTCAACAATCTCGCGTAACTTACGCAGTGCTTCCACCTGAATCTGACGCACACGTTCACGAGTAAGGCCAATCTCCTGCCCCACTTCTTCCAATGTGCTCATCTCATAGCCGCGTAAACCAAACCGCCGGGACAAGACTTCTGCGTGCTTCTCAGGCAGCATGTCCAGCCATTTATTCAGGTTGCCACTGATATTCGAACCCTGCAACAGGGTTTCAGGGTCGGAGGAGTCCAGGTCTGGAATGGTATCCAGTAAAGACTTATCTGAATCCTTGCCCACCGGGGTATCTACCGAACCAACCCGCTCATTCAGGCCAAGCATTCTTTCAACATTTTCTACCGGCTTATCAACCAGCTCTGCAATCTCTTCCGCAGATGGCTCATGATCAAGCTTTTGCGCCAACTCACGGGCGGCACGCAAATAGACATTGAGCTCTTTGACAACATGAATCGGCAATCGAATGGTACGCGTCTGATTCATAATGGCGCGTTCTATGGTCTGGCGAATCCACCAAGTGGCATAAGTCGAAAACCGAAAACCGCGCTCTGGATCGAATTTTTCTACCGCCCGAATTAAGCCCAGATTACCTTCTTCAATCAGGTCCAGCAGTGTTAATCCACGATTGATATACCGCCGGGCAATTTTCACCACCAGGCGCAGGTTACTTTCAATCATGCGCTTACGCGCCGCATCATCACCTTTCAATGCAAGGCGGGAGAAATAAACTTCCTCTTCCGCACTCAGCAGTGGTGAAAAGCCAATTTCATTTAAATAAAGCTGGGTCGCATCCAGATGTTTGGCATTAAGCAGATCTTTATGGGCCATACTGCCCCGACCGCGGCCACTGTTAAGAAACTCAGGTTCACCTTCCGCCTCTTCAGCTTCTTCAGCTTCTTCAGCCTCATCCTCTGATTCTTCCCTATCCAGATCATCAGCCTCCACTGCCATTTCCTGTACATCCGTATTACTGTCTTTATCTAGATTTACCATGCGTCTATCCAACTCCAGAGGAATTAAAAGGCTATGCGTTTTAACGTTTCGGCAAAAACTTCAATGGATTTAATGGCTGTCCGTCGCGGCGGATCTCAAAATGCAACATCACCCGATCGGTACCGGTGTTACCAAATTCTGCAATTTTTTGCCCGGCTTTCACGGTATCATTCTCTTGTACCATAATACGACTGTTATGTGCATATGCACTAAGGTATTGCTGATTGTGATCAACGATCACCAAATTGCCATAGCCTAAAAGTCCATTACCCGCATAAACAACCCTACCTGACGCGGCGGCAAATACCGGATCACCGCGTTTACCCGCCAAATTAATGCCTTTATTCACCTTACCACTGGTAGAAAAGTGCTGAACCACTGACCCCGGTGCCGGCCACTGCCAACGAACCGGCCCGGTGCTAACGTGTGAAGTTGGTGTTTTAGTTGCAGGACGGGAACGCTGAGTTGACGGTTTTGCACTACTGGTTTTTTTTGTCACGGTGGCTGTTTTTGGGGGGTTAATCACTGGAGTCGTCTGAGTCACGGAAGCATCCCGCACAATTGAACCACCAGTGCGATTTGGCGAGCGGCCGGCTTTCAGCTTAAGCTTTTGGCCCGGATAGATCTGGGAACCGTTGATATTGTTCATACGGGCGAGGTCTTTAAAATCAAGCCCATATTTAAAGGCAATGGCATAGAGTGTGTCACCACGCTGTACCACATAGGTAGAAGGGGCGGGCTGTGGTGCCGTCACTTTGGATTTATCACTGACCGGGACATAAGTACTGCTACCGCACCCCTGTAGCAGCAATATCATTAATCCCAGTAAGGCAATCCAGGCTCTACCCATCACTTCAGATTATTCCCTGTGCCTCCGATCCAGCCACATAAGCAGCATCACCAGCACCGCCCCCAGCAGCATAAGCCCCAGGCATATCAAGGCATAAGCGGGCTGCCCCGTTGTTGCCTGAAACGCTTCTGGCCACATATTCTTTTGTACCAAAGGCAACTGCTCACCGTGCCGGTCGATGGTATAAGCGGTGGTGTACTTCCAAGGCCATAGCTTGTTTAACGATCCCAGCAAAAAGCCCGCCAGCAGGGCCATAGTCGATACCCTGTGGTGGTGTAACAACCAACTAAGCAGATGCGAAAAACTGAGTAGCCCCAATACACACCCCCCGGCAAAAATCCCAAGCACCGCCAAATCCAGTGCCTGTATAGCAGAGATTACCGGGGCATACATGCCCAGCAGCAACAGAATAAAACTGCCGGAAATCCCCGGCAGGATCATAGCGCAGATTGCCAGCATACCTGACAAAAACAGGGTCAATGGCGTCGCTACCAGTACCGCCGGAGTGAGGGTGGTAATAACATACGCCAGCAGTGTGCCAATGATAAACACCCCGGAAGAATGGCTGTTCCAACGAGAAATATCACGCCCAATCAACCAGGTCGATGCCAACACCAGACCGAAAAAAAATGACCACAAGAGCTGCGGCGCATGTTCTAACCAATAAACCACCAGATGCGATACGCTGAACAGACTAACGACAATACCGCTGAACAAGGTAAGTAAAAACGCACCATTGATATACCGCCAGAACGCCACAGGCCCTTGTTTGAATAAGACGGACAGCGCGGCGGGGTTCACCTGTTTAAGGGAATCAATTAGCTCATCGTAAATGCCACTAATGAACGCGATCGTACCGCCAGACACCCCAGGCACCGCATCAGCAGCACCCATCAATACACCTTTAAACGATAACCATAAGTATTCGCGCCAACTTTTTGCCCTGTGCATTACTGCTCCATTAGCGAATCACACCACTCAATAAGGGGACAAATTTCACCCCTTCTAACACCTGAGTAGTGTAAGAATTTTCAGCGTCACGTATAACCAGCTTTAATTGCTGCCCCTGAGTACCCCCAACCGGAATAATCAGACGCCCGCCAATCTGCAACTGCTGCTTCAACTCCTCGGGGACCTGCTCTGGCGCACAAGCAGCCAAAATACCATCAAAAGGGGCTTTGCCCGGCCAGCCCATACCACCATCACTGTGTTTCAATTGCACATTACGAAGTTTAAGCAGCTGCAGGCGTTGCCGAGCCTTTTCCTGGAGCGGCCTAATCCGCTCAACGGAATACACCTGGCCGACTAGGCGCGCCAGAATTGCCGTCTGATACCCGGAGCCGGTGCCCACCTCTAATACTCGCTGTAACGGTCCGCCAGCAAGTAAGTACTCAGTCATTTTCGCGACAATATAGGGCTGAGAAATCGTCTGGTTATAACCGATAGGCAAAGCGGTATCTTCGTATGCCCGGTGTGACAGAGCCTCATCTATAAATATATGCCTCGGCATATCACGCATAACATTCAGCACCGACTCGTTCTCTACACCCTGCTCACGCAGCCGACTGACCAAACGGTCCCGTGTCCGCTGGGATGTCATTCCGATGCCTTTTAACTGCGCCTCTGTCACTGAGTTCTCTCCAACCACTCTGCCACATTATCCATCCCGGAAAACTGGGTCATATCAGCATGTATTGGGGTAATCGAGACACATCCTTCCTCGATTGCGTAAAAGTCGGTGCCAGGATCACGATCAGCAGCGATGCCGGCACCCGCAATCCAGTAATATATATTGCCCCGCGGATCCTCAGCCGGAATCGGTTTATCCGCCATCTCCCGGTTGCCCAAACGAGTCACATGCACTGCACCTAGTTCAGACAACGGCTGATCAGGGATATTCACATTTAGTACGGTCCTGGATGCCACGTTCAGATCCGTAATATCCTGCACCAGCTGCAAAACTACCTGAGCAGCATCGGCCAGATGATGTGGATTAAAACTGGCAGAAGAAACCGCTAACGGAGGATAGGTAAGGTGACGCCCTTCCATCGCCGCAGCCACCGTGCCTGAATAGAGCACATCATCGCCCAGGTTAGGGCCGGCATTAATACCTGACACCACCATGTCGGGGGCAAAATCAAAAATCCCCGAACTACCCAAGTGAACACAATCCGTGGGAGTACCATTCAAAGACAGGAAACCGTTGTCATGGCGCACAATATTGAGGGGACGATCCAGTGTTAAAGAATTACTGGCACCACTGCGATTACGGTCCGGAGCCACCACTAGAACTTCAGCCACGCTAGACAATGCTTCTGCCAGTACAGCCAAGCCCGGTGCGAAGACGCCATCATCGTTAGAAAGTAATATTTTCACCTTATTCGTTATCCTGCATCCCCCGAATGGGTTCATCAATCTGACATAGCTCACGTAACACGCTGGTCGCAAACGCCCCGGAAGGCAAACTAAATTTCAACCAGCACTCATCTTCAGCAACGGGCTCCAGTCTGAGGTCTTGCGGTCTCAGGCAGAGCGCTCTGCGTTCTTTTTTCAGTCCAACCTTTTCTAGCAACTGGGCCACTTCAGCATATTCGGCCACCTGTGACTGCTCCCATGCCCGGGCCTTATCAGTGCACAGGGGTTCTCCCTGCCCCCAGAGTGGCGCAGTCAATGAAACATCACCCGATTCTAACCGTTGCTGTGTCGCACTGTCAGGCTGATCCAGCACAAAACAGCTTTGGCTACCCGCCAGCATTAGCGCCTCTCCGGCAAACAGCTGATGCCAATATCCACCGGCAATACGCTGTGATACCAGACGATTAAATAACCATGAACGTATCGCGGAAATATACAGTCCTTTTTTCTGCCGCTGACGCTCTTTGAATTCACCCCGCAGCAAGGCCAGACCACGATCCAGGTTGCCATTTTCGCGACCGAAGCGTTGCGGGCCAAAATAGTTCGGCACACCCGTTTCACGGATCAACTCAACCCGCTGACGCAATTCGGCCATATCGGTAACCTGACGCAGCCGTAACTGGAAACGATTACCCTGCAAATTACCTAAACGTAATTTTCGCGGATGGCGCACGACCGATAATATCTCAATGGTGTCAGAACCAAATAACTGCCAATTCAGCTCAGCTTTCCCTGGATAGCGTACACAAAACCATTGTTCGGTTACCGCATGTCGATCTTTCTTACCCGCATAACTGACATCGCGGGGAGCTACTTGGCAAAACTGTGCCAACTGGCGAGCGACCCAATCAGTATTCTCTCCGGTTTTACGGATATGCAGGAAGAAATGCTCACCCTCACCCTCCGGGCTATAGCCGAGAATTTCCTGGACCTGAAAATCATCAGGCTGGGTGCGGATAGCAGCACGCCCTTGGGGGGGCTGATGCAGAAATGTAAATTCAGTATTCAGTTCGCTCAAGGCTGTTCCTTGTCTGGCACTGGTTCAACCAGTTGAATAAAGGTTTCGCCTTCGCGAATCATGCCCAGCTCACTGCGGGCGCGCTCTTCAATAGCAGAGAGACCGCGTTTCAGGTCTTGCACTTCTGCTTCTAACTCACTGTTACGCTGTATTAAGCGGGCATTTTCCAGCTCTTGCCGCTCAATTTGTGCCTCGAGCTGCCAGGTTTCGCGCAGGTTCGCTTCACCGAACCACAATCGGTATTGCAGCCCCAAAAATAGCAACAGTATCAGCAACAAGAGCCAGCGAAACATAAGCTCCCCACCTGGGGCGAATAAACCACGATTATCCCTCATCCTGAGGGCACTCCACGACCTGACACCCAAGGTGTCAGCCACAATCCCTGACCACCAAGGTACAGATTCAAAAAAGGGGGCTGTCAGCCCCCTTTTATACCAGATTTAATACTGTGACCTAAGTGGTTTTGAGATTAGCCCTGGCCTTTAATTTCAGACAAGCCGTTATACACCGCTGCGGCGCCCAGTTCTTCTTCGATACGCAATAGACGGTTATATTTAGCAACACGATCAGAACGGCATAAAGAACCGGTTTTGATCTGCCCGGCTGCAGTACCCACTGCCAAGTCAGCAATGGTCGTATCTTCAGTTTCACCGGAGCGATGTGAGATCACCGCAGTAAAGCCAGCATCCTTCGCCATTTTGATGGCATCCAGCGTTTCGGACAGCGAGCCGATCTGGTTAAACTTAATTAGAATTGAATTACCAATGCCTTGCTCAACACCGCGGGACAGAATTTTGGTATTGGTCACAAACAGATCATCACCCACCAACTGTACCCGGTCCCCAATTTTACGGGTCAGGCTAGCCCAGCCGTCCCAGTCAGACTCATCCATACCGTCTTCAATAGACACAATAGGATAGCTTTCTGTCAGTGCCGCCAGGTAGTCGCCAAATCCTTCAGCATCAAACACCTTGCCTTCGCCGGCCAGATCATATTTGCCGTCTTTATAAAACTCAGAGGAGGCACAATCCAGCGCCAACGTCACATCTTTACCCAGCTCGTAACCCGCTTTGGCGATCGCTTCCTTAATCACCACCAGGGCTTCTTCATTAGACGCCAAATTAGGCGCAAAACCACCCTCATCACCGACAGCCGTATTCAGGCCACGCGCTTTCAGTACCGCTTTCAGGGCATGGAAAATTTCGGCACCACAACGCAGGGCATCAGAGAATTTAGTGAAGTTAACCGGCTGTACCATGAACTCCTGAATATCAACATTATTATCCGCATGCTCACCACCGTTGATGATGTTCATCATCGGCACCGGCAGGGAAAACTGCCCAGAGGTGCCATTAATATCTGCGATGTGTGCATACAGCGGGATTCCCTTATCAGCCGCTGCCGCTTTTGCCGCCGCCAGAGATACCGCCAGAATGGCATTAGCACCCAGTTTTTCCTTGTTTTCGGTACCATCCAGTGCCAGCATTTTATCATCTAGAACACGCTGCTCTGCTGCATCCATACCGACCAGAGCTGCACGAATTGGCCCGTTCACCGCCGCCACTGCTTGCAGTACACCCTTACCCAGATAGCGAGACTTATCACCGTCGCGCAGCTCCAGAGCTTCGCGGGAACCGGTAGAAGCACCGGATGGTGCACAGGCAGTTGCAACAACGCCGGAATCCAGTATTACATCAGCTTCAACAGTCGGGTTACCACGCGAATCGAGTACTTCACGCGCTTTGATGTCAGAGATAAGTGCCATGGGTCAAACTCCAGAAAAATGTGTTCCGGCGTGACCTGAGTCACGCCCAAAAAAGTTTACTGTGTAACTTTTGCCTGCTGAGCAATTGCCGCTCGGATAAAGCCGGTAAACAGGCCATGTCCATACCGCGGTGTCGAGGTAAATTCCGGATGGAACTGGCAGGCAACAAACCAGGGATGATCAGGTACTTCGACCACTTCGACCAGCTCACCATCCACGGACCGGCCCGCAATACGCAGACCTGCGGCTTCCAGCTGCTCGACATAATTGTTATTAACTTCATAGCGGTGACGGTGTCGCTCCACCACTTCGGTTTTACCATAAGACTGAGCGGCAGTGGTGCCCTCAGCCAGATGACAAACCTGCGCCCCCAGACGCATGGTGCCACCTAAGTCATCTTCTTCACCACGGGTTTCTACATCCCCTTCCGCAGTCGTCCACTCGGTAATCAGGCCGATCACCGGATGCGCAGCTTTAGGGTCAAATTCCGAAGAGGTTGCATCAGCAATGCCAGCCACATGACGGGCAAATTCAATCACCGCCACCTGCATACCAAGACAGATACCCAGGTACGGAATCTGATTTTCGCGGGCATATTGGACTGCACTGATTTTGCCTTCAACGCCACGCTCACCAAATCCGCCCGGTACCAAAATCGCACTGGCATGCTGCAGGATCTCAACACCTTCACGCTCAACCCGCTCAGAATCGATGCAGTCAATTTTAACTTTTTTGCGCAAGCTGATGCCGGCGTGGGAGATCGCCTCAATCAGAGATTTATAGGCGTCCAGCAGTTCCATGTATTTGCCGACCATGGCAATCGTCACTTCGCCTTCAGGGTGCAGATGAGCATCGGCCACCCGTATCCAATCCGTCAGATCAGCTTTATTGCACTGCAGATTAAAGCGTTCAACGACGATGTCATCCAGACCCTGTTCATGCAGCATGGCCGGAATGTTATAGATAGTATCGGCATCCGGCAGCGACACTACCGCCCGCTCTTCTACGTTGGTAAACAACGACAGTTTACGGCGGGAGGACTCTGGCAACGCGAAGTCGGAGCGACACACCAGGATATCCGGCTGAATGCCGATGGAGCGAAGTTCCTTAACCGAATGCTGCGACGGTTTGGTTTTGATTTCACCCGCAGTGGCAATGTAAGGCACCAACGTCAGGTGCATAAACATCGCCCGGCTTGAGCCCAGCTCAGCTTTCAGCTGACGCACGGCTTCCATAAACGGCAACGACTCAATGTCGCCCACTGTGCCACCGATTTCGACCAGGGCAATATCAGCATCGCCAGCACCCTCAATCACACGACGCTTAATCTCATCGGTGATGTGCGGAATGACCTGTACGGTCCCGCCGAGGTAATCACCACGACGTTCTTTACGCAGCACATGCTGGTAGATGCGACCGGCGGTGAAGTTATTCCGCTTGTTCATGGTACGGCGGATAAACCGCTCGTAGTGACCCAGATCCAAGTCAGTTTCTGCACCATCTTCGGTAACAAAGACTTCACCGTGCTGGAAAGGGCTCATGGTACCTGGATCAACATTAATGTATGGATCCAGCTTCAGCATGGTGACATTAAGACCCCTGGCTTCGAGAATAGCAGCCAATGAGGCGGAAGCGATGCCTTTGCCCAATGAGGACACAACACCGCCTGTGACGAAGATATAGCGCGTCATGCAGAACCTGTATGATCAATTAAATCGGAGAGAATTTTTACGATCGAGATGGCGCTACAGGATAGCAAATCAGACCCCCGCAGACAACGCGAAGCTGCGCCATTTAACTGAAAAACCTGCATCTGGCGCATACCATCCCTCTGCAATACATACTCCAGCAACCGCCACCAGTTCTTCTCCGGCATATAGCAGTGGCCATTGCGGCCGCAGCCAAGGCGGTATTGCCGCTTCCTGCAACAGGCTTTTCACTGTCATACTACAACCCCGCCCTTGAGGGCGGCAGCGCTCACCACCCTGCCGACGGTGCAGCTCCAACCCCTGCAGGGTTTTCAATCCGGCCACGCCAGACTCGATATGCAACGTGCCATCACCCAACGTAAACTGTCCCGGTTGCGACAATGACAAATGCATTACTAGGGCGACCTCGGAATCCTGACACAAATACAACTTTTGACGATAACGACGCAGACTAAACTGGGCTTTGTGGAAAACTGGCTGCGCATCATCTGCAGCATTGACCACTCGATCCTGAATCTCCTGCAACTGAATTTCATTCAACAACAGACCGGTAGACTGCTCCAGCCACCGCCTGATCAGTTGACGCTGCAAGGTTTGCGGCTTGCTTGCCAGCGCGACCAGATCAAGCACATTTCCGGCCGTCAAAACCGCCAAGTCCTCATCCAGATAAGTATTCAGCAAACCGGTATGCTGCGCAGTCAGCTTTGCGGCCCGTCGGATCTGCTCAGAAACCCCCGGCCAATGCCGCTGTAACGCCGGCAACACCTCTTGCCGCAGCAGGTTACGCGCATATCGGGTATCGCTATTACTGGGATCTTCCACCCAGTTGAGCTGATGCGCATGGGCATAGGCTTCCAACGCTGCTCGCGACAGCTCAAGCAACGGCCGGTATAACATCGCAACACCCAACGAACGACTGGCCGGCATGCCGGCAAGACCGTTTGGGCCACTGCCTCTCACCAACCTGAATAGCACAGTTTCAGCTTGATCATCTGCATGCTGAGCCAGCAACAAACATTCACCCGGCTGTAAAAAATCACTGAACGCGTTATAGCGCGCCTCACGGGCGGCATCTTCCGACGCGGAGGTGGGGCGAACATCCATGCAGCCGTGTTCAATGCCCAGCTTTTGCGCCTCAGCTGCAGAAAACTCAGCCCAGTGGAACGACTCAGGCTGTAACTGGTGATTAATATGCAAACAGTAAAGCTGGCGCGTCGGCAGCAGAGCCGAAGCAAGGTGTAGAAGCACCTGGGAATCAAGGCCACCGCTATGGCCAATCACCCAGCGGGTGATGGGGTGAGAAGAAGAGTTGGTGGCATTTTGCAGCGCTGCTGAAAAGTGCTGCTGGCAAAGTGCCACCAGATCGCTGGATGGTTTAGTGTCCACCATCCAAACCGTAGGACATCAAACGCTCGTAGCGACGCTCAAGCAACTCAGTGTCAGGCATGACCTGCAATTTATCGAGCGCTTTTTTCAGCTGTGCTTTTAGATCACCAGCCATTTGCTCTGGATCACGATGTGCGCCGCCGCGTGGTTCAGCAATGACGCGATCCACCAGACCCAACTCATGCAAACGCTCAGACGTAATCCCCATCGCTTTAGCCGCATCTGCAGCCCGCTCAGCGCTTTTCCACAGGATTGAAGCACAACCTTCCGGAGAAATAACGGAATAGGTTGAATAGCCCAGCATCATCAGCTCATCACACACACCAATGGCCAGAGCCCCCCCTGAACCGCCTTCACCGATCACCGTAGCAATGATTGGCGTTTTCAACTGCGACATCTTAGCCAAATTAAATGCAATGGCTTCCGACTGACCACGCTCTTCGGCATCAATACCAGGATAAGCTCCGGGAGTATCAATAAACGTCAGTATCGGCATTTTGAAGCGTTCGGCCATTTCCATCAGGCGTAAGGCCTTGCGGTAACCCTCAGGGCGCGGCATACCAAAATTGCGTTTCTGACGCTCCTGCACACCCCGCCCTTTCTGATGCCCGATCACCATCACCGGCTGCTGGTCAAGATAGGCGATACCACCGACAATGGCCTGATCATCAGAAAAATGACGGTCGCCGTGAATCTCTTCAAACTCGTCAAACATCAGGCGCACATAATCCAGCGTATAAGGACGCTGAGGATGGCGGGAAAGCTGCGAGATCTGCCAAGCGGACAAGTTGGTAAAAATGGATTCGGTCAGACTGCCGATCTTGGCTTCCAGGCGTTCCAGCTCATCGGAAATGTTCAGCTGCGCATTATCATTGCCCACCAGACGTAACTCATCAATTTTCGCCTGAAGTTCAGCAATTGGCTGTTCAAAATCCAGATAGTTTGGGTTCATAGGGAAGATCTATTCTGAAGTGGAAAAATTGTGCTCAAGTGTAACGTCTCAGGCGTTAGAGAACCAGTCCTGAAGTCCTTCTCAGCTGTAACTCAAACGTACAGATTGGTGGCCAAACTGGTCCATAAGCCCCAACATCAGGGCATCACACACCTCAACCTGCCACTGTTCACCCAGAATCAACCCGGCTTCAGCATCGCGGCGACGATAACAAAGGTGTACCGGCAACCCCTGAATCCCCTTATGTTGCTGCAACAGGGTCTGTAAAGCTTTCACCTGCCGTTCGCTTAATTGTTCTTCACTGCAACGCACTTCCAACCGGGTAGCAAAACGGGTGCGTGCCTGAGCGATACTGGCAACATTGTTTACCCTCACCTTCAGGCCGCCAGAGAAGTGATCTTCCTGCACTTCACCTTCCACCACCACGATAGAATCCTTCTGTACCAGCTCACGACACTGGTCATAGGTATCGCCAAACAAAGTCACATCTATCCGCGCAGTGCGATCATCCAGCGTGACAAAGCACAGGGTTTCGCCTTTTTTCGTCTTTCTCAGACGTAAATCCACCACCAGGCCTGCCATCTTCTGACTCTGGCCCCGCACAGGTTGCAGGTCGACAATTTTTTTCGGCACAAAATGTCGCAGTTCTGTTTCATACTCATCAATCGGATGACCCGTCAAGTAGAGACCCAAAGTGTCTTTTTCACCGGTCAAACGCTCTTTATCGGTCCATGGACGCACTCGAGCATAATCCACATAAGGCTGCCGTGGCGCTTCTGCCTCCACTTCACCAAACAGGTCCAGTAACCCGGCGTCTTCATTTTTAGCCGATTGATCCGCCGCCTGCAGCGCATCTGAAATCGCCTGCCACAGCACCGCCCGTTCTGCACCCAGACAGTCCAGCGCACCCGAACGGACTAAGGCTTCCAACACCCGCTTATTGAGCTTTTTAGCGCCGACTCGCTGACAGAAGTCAAACAGATCAAGGAACGGACCACCCGTTTCCCGAGCTGCCACAATGGCTTCAATCGGGCCTTCACCGACACCTTTCACCGCCCCCAGA
Organism: Pontibacter sp. JAM-7; assembly: GCF_048548695.2. NCBI lineage: Bacteria > Pseudomonadati > Bacteroidota > Cytophagia > Cytophagales > Hymenobacteraceae > Pontibacter > Pontibacter sp. JAM-7. The sequence continues at coordinate 207,726 of NZ_JBLYIF020000003.1, read as the reverse complement.
CCATAAACAATCACGCCTTGGTCGTTAACGGTAAACATGTATTCGCCGGTATTTACATCCGGCAAGGCCGGTGGAATACCCATGTGGCGACACTCTTCAATGAAGATCACCACCTTGTCGGTGTTCTGCATATCCGAGGACATCACCGCCGCCATAAAGGGTGCCGGATAATGGGTTTTCAGCCAGGCGGTCTGGTAGGACACCAGCGCATAAGCAGCGGAATGGGATTTGTTAAAACCATAACCGGCAAACTTCTCGACCAAGTCAAAGATATTACCTGCCAGATCCCGGTTAATACTGTTCTGTTCACAACCCTCAAGGAAGATCGCCCGCTGCTTGGCCATCTCTTCCGGTTTTTTCTTACCCATGGCCCGGCGCAGCATATCCGCACCACCCAGGGTATAGCCCGCCATCACCTGGGCGATCTGCATAACCTGTTCCTGATACAGGATAATACCGTAGGTGGGCTCCAGCACCGGTTGCAGCGCATCCAGTTGATAGTCCGGATGCGGCCAGGCCATTTCCGCCCGACCATGCTTACGGTTAATAAAGTCATCCACCATGCCAGATTGCAGCGGCCCGGGGCGGAACAACGCTACCAGCGCGACGATATCTTCAAAGCGAGAAGGCAACAGGCGACGGACAAGATCCTTCATGCCGCTGGACTCAAGCTGAAACACCGCAGTGGTTTCTGACGACTGCAGCAGATCAAAAGTGGCTTTGTCTTCCAGATCGATCAGGGTGATATCCAGTGGCTCCTGATCCTCTTTAGCACGAATACGGTTCACCGTATCCAGCGCCCAATCGATAATGGTTAGAGTACGTAACCCGAGGAAGTCGAACTTAACCAGTCCGGCCTCTTCAACATCGTTTTTATCAAACTGTGTTACCAGGCCTTTGCCTTCTTCATCACAATAAGTGGCTGCGAAGTCGGTTAACTTGGTCGGCGCAATCACCACACCACCGGCATGCTTACCTACTCCACGGGTGACGCCTTCCAGCTTATAGGCCATCTCCATGATTTCTTGTGCTTCAGCACTGGTTTCGACGAAGTCGCGCAGGAGCTGCTCCTGCTCCATGGCTTTGGACAGGGTGATGCCTATTTCGAACGGAATCAGCTTCGAAAGCTTATCCGCCAGACCAAACGGCTTGCCCTGCACCCTTGCCACATCACGCACCACCGCCTTAGCAGCCATGGTGCCAAACGTAACAATCTGCGACACCGCATCCCGGCCATAGGTGCGAGCCACGTAATCAATTACCTTATCCCGATTTTCCATACAGAAATCGATATCGAAGTCAGGCATGGAGACACGTTCTGGGTTAAGAAAACGTTCAAACAGCAAGTCATATTCCAGCGGGTCCAGGTCGGTGATTTTCAGGGCATACGCCACCAAAGAACCAGCACCAGAACCACGCCCCGGACCTACCGGCACACCGTTTTCCTTACCCCATTTGATAAAGTCCATCACGATCAGGAAGTAACCTGGGAAACCCATCTGGATAATGATTTCCAGTTCAAACTCCAGCCGATCGATATACGCCTGACGCTGCTTGGCATACTCCGGATGCTCGCGGTCGAGCAGAATAGTCAAACGTTCTTCCAACCCCTCAAATGAGACCTTGCGGAAGAACTCATCCATCAACATGCCTTCAGGCACCGGATACTTCGGCAAGTAGTATGTACCCAGTTCAATTTCTATATTGCAGCGTTTGGCAATTTCAACACTGTTTTGCAGGGCTGACGGAATATCGCTAAACAGCTCAGTCATCTCTTGCTGACTACGGAAATACTGCTGCTCACTGTATTCTTTAGGTCGCATCGGATCTTCCAGAGTCCTGCTCTGGTTGATGCATACCCTTACTTCATGCGCCTCAAAATCTTCCTCGCGCACGAACATCACTTCGTTAGTGGCCACCAATGGGCACTGACACTGCTGCGCAAGCGCAACACTGCCATGCACAATGGTTTCATCACCATTGCGCCCGGTACGCTGAATTTCCAGATAAAAAGTGTTAGGAAAGACTTGCTGCCAATAGCGAAGTATCTCGGCCGCGAGATCAGGCTGGCCTGACAGTAATGCCTGCCCAACTTCACCCTGCCGGGCACCAGACAGAGCGATGAGTCCCTCTGACTGAGCCACCACCCATTCTGGTTTGAGTATTGCCCGATCATCAAGACGCCCTTGTCCCTCGGCATAGGCACGGGAGATCAGCTCCATCAGATTCAGGTAACCCGTGGCATTCTTCACCAACAGAGTGAGTCGAAACGGAGGGCCGGAGGGATCTTGGGCGTTCTCGATCCAGATATCGGCACCACAAATCGGTTTAACCCCCGCACCTATGGCTGCCTTATAAAATTTAACCAGTGCAAACAAGTTAGTTTCATCGGTCATCGCCACAGCTGGCATACTGGCTTGTTTCGCTGCAGCGACTAACTCTTTGACCCGCACTAAGCCATCTACCAGAGAAAATTCAGTATGTACGCGCAGATGAATAAATTGGGGATCAGACATGGGTAACATCAAATTTATGGAGTTAATAGTTCGCGCACTGGCCGAAAACTCCGGCGGTGCTCGGGCAAGGGGCCAAACTGACGCAAGGCCGCAAAATGTGCCTTAGTGGGATAGCCCTTATGGCTGGCGAAACCATAATCTGGATAGCGTTCATGCAACGCCTGCATTTCACGGTCACGCACCACTTTGGCAAGAATTGACGCCGCACTGATCGCTGGTACTTTGCTATCCCCTTTCACTACCGGCTCTGCCGGATAGGGCAACTCGGGACAGCGATTACCATCCACATAAACATATTCCGGCGCCGGATCCAAAGCCAGCACCGCACGCTGCATTGCCAACATGGTCGCATGCAGAATATTCAGCTCGTCGATCTCCGCCGGACTGGCAGAGGCCACTGACCATGCCAGTGCCTTATCGATTATTTCGCTGTATAAGTACTCGCGTTTTGCCGCTGAAAGCACTTTGGAATCCGCCAGCCCCTCAATCGGCTGTTGTGGATCAAGAATCACCGCGGCGGTGACAACATTACCCACCAACGGCCCCCGTCCCACTTCATCGACGCCGGCACACAACTGGGCACCGCCAAAATCAAACCCCTCAGTCTGCATTAATCACTCCCTGATCCCGTAACAGCTGCACAATCGCATCCGCAGCCAAGTCATCAGAATCCTGCAGTAACTGAGCTTTAATCTGGCTGAACTGATGCTGCAGATGTTGCTTGTAAGACTGATCTTGCAGACTACGCAACAATAGCGGCCCAAGCACCTCTGGCCGCACCTCTGACTGCAAGACTTCAGGCACCAACCGTTCCTGCGCCAACAGATTCGGCAACGCAATATGTGCTGATTTCACCATGCGCGAATAAATACTATAGGTCAGGCCTGCCATACGATAAGCCACCACCATGGGCTTACCCAATAATGTAGCCTCCAGCGTAGCCGTACCGGACGCAATCAAAACGGTATCCGCTGCTGCCATGACCGAGCGGGACTGTTTACGCACCAATCTGAGGTTTACATCGGTATAACCGGTTTTAACCAACTCAGACAGTTGCTGGTAAAGCTTATCTGTCGCGGCAGGCAGTAAAAACACTGCCTCGGGATGCTGTTGTTGCAGCCAACGCGCCGTTTGAAGAAACGGCTCGGCCAGGTATTTAATCTCACTACCACGACTGCCCGGCAACAACGCAACGACAGTTTGCTCAGACGTTAGACCAAAATCTTCCCGGGCATTGAGTAAATGGGTGTCGTTATCGATCTGTCGGGCCAGAGGGTGGCCCACCACTGCCATACGTTGCCGAGTCGCCTGATAATAGCGTGGCTCAAACGGAAACAGCGCCAGTAGCAGGTCAGCACAACGTTTAATTTTGTATATACGCTTGGGCTTCCAGGCCCAAACTGAGGGGCTGACATAATGAACCGTGGCAATACCAGACTGGCGAAGGGCAAGCTCCATATTCAGGGTAAAATCCGGCGCATCAATACCAATAAACAGATTGACTGGCTGCTCGGTTAATTCGCGGATCAGGCGTTTACGTACCTTCAGCAATTCGCATAACCGGCCCAATACTTCGACCAGACCCATGACCGAAAGACGCTCCATCGGATAGCGAACATGCAACCCTTCGGCCTGCATCAACTCGCCGCCAATACCGGTAAACTCAATCTCAGGTAATTTAGTGCGCAGCGCCTGCATCAAGCCAGCGCCAAGGATATCACCAGATGTTTCTCCCGCCACAATGCCTATTAACAGCCGATCGGCCATGGCAAGCTCCTAGCGGATAATGCCGCGGGTAGACGTTTCCAGCGAGTGAATCAGCGGCGCAAGCTCAGGCGTATCGGCTACCAGATCAGCCAACTGATCCAGTGCCTGCGTCAATGTATTGTTCTGACGATAAATGACTTTATAGGCTCGTTTTAGTGCCTGAATAGCATCAGCACTAAAGCCACGGCGCTTCAAACCTTCGGTATTGATGCCATGCGGCTCAGCCGTATTGCCATTCGCCATCACGTAAGCGGGTATATCTTTTAACACCACACTGCAGGTACCGCACATCACATGGGGACCTATTTTGCAGAACTGGTGCACGGCAGTAAAACCACCGAGAATCGCCCAATCGCCAACATGAACATGTCCGGCAATGGCGGTATTGTTGGCCATAATAACGTGATCACCCACTATACAGTCGTGGGCGACATGCACATTAGCCATGAACAGATTATCACTGCCAATAATGGTGGTGCCGCTATCTTGCACTGTGCCACGGTGAATCGTAACACCTTCGCGGATCACGTTATTGTCGCCAATCACCAGCGTGGTCGGTTCGCCAGCATATTTCTTATCCTGACACTCTTCACCCACACTGGAAAACTGGAAAATACGGTTATTCCGTCCGATTGTGGTTGGCCCTTTAATAACAACATGGGGACCAATCACAGTGCCTGCACCAATTTCTACATCGGCACCAATAAATGACCAAGGGCCTACCTCTACATCATCGGCAAGCTTGGCGCTGGGATCGACTATGGCGCGAGAATCAATCAACTTCAGACCTTTCTGTCAGCACACAGGATGGTTGCAGAACTCACCATCTCACCATCTACTGTTGAGGATACGTCAAATTTCCAGATGCCGCGGCGCTCTGAACGCACTTTTGCTTCAAGGCGCAGCTGGTCACCCGGCACCACTGGGCGCTTAAAACGCAGGTTATCGGCACCCACGAAGTAGTAGATACTACCATCCTGAGGTTTTTTGCCCATGGTTTTAAAACCTAAAATACCTGCAGCCTGCGCCATTGCTTCAACAATTAACACGCCCGGCATTACAGGGTAATCGGGGAAGTGGCCGTTGAAGAAGGGTTCGTTCACTGATACATTTTTAATTGCCACTATTGACTGGCCAACCTCAATTTCCAGCACCCGATCAACTAGCAGGAAGGGATAGCGGTGGGGAAGGTACTCCCTTATTTCTTTTACATCCATCATCTATTAGGAACCCTTAATTTCTTTTACCTGTTCTTCAACAGACTTAAGCCGGCGAGCCAGATCATCTAACTGTCGGAAGCGCACTACATTCTTTTTCCATTGGCCACTGGGCATAAGGCCTGTTCCAGAAGAATAAGCCCCTTGCGTGGTAATGGATTTGGTAACAAGTGACATGGCGGTGATATGTACACCATCTGCCAACTCCAGATGCCCGGTAATACCACAGGCTCCGGCGATAGTGCAGCGGTCGCCAATTTTAGTGCTTCCTGCCACTGCGGTACAACCAGCAATCGCGCTATTTTTACCAATCTTGACGTTATGGGCAATCTGAATTTGATTATCCAGGATGACACCATCACCAATCTCAGTGTGTTGTAAGGCGCCACGATCAATGGTGGTACCCGCGCCAACCTCAACCCGGTCACCTATGCGCACCCCACCTAGCTGCGCTATTTTCACCCAACCGTCAGGCGATGGAGCAAAACCAAAACCGTCAGCACCCAGAACCACACCACTGTGTATTAGGCAATCCGCACCGATCCAAACATTGTGGTAACAGGTAACATTGGCGTACAGACGAGTACCTGAACCGATGCGGCAATCATTACCAATCACGGTGTTAGCCGCCAGGACAACGTTTTCGCCAATCTCAGTACCCGCCCCCACAACCACCCCTGGCCCAATTGCAGCAGTCGGATGCACTCGCGCATCAGCTGCGACCACAGCGGAGGAATGTTGCCCTGCTGTTACTGCTGGGATGTCACTGAACATTTGACTGACCCGGGCAAATGCCAGGTAAGGATCGTCAACAACCAATGCATTGCCTGGCACCAGTTGCGCTTCAGACGGTGCCACAATCACAGCACCAGCTTTCGCATCGGGAAGAAGTTTGGCGTAGCGGGCGTTCGCCAGAAATGCCAGATGATCACTGGTAGCTGTTTCCAGCGTGGCAAGACCACGGATGACAAGACCACCATCGCCAATCAACTCAGCCTGCAGATATTCTGCAAGTTGCTGAAGGGTATAGTGGCCAAGTTTTTCCATGCAGTAGGTTATTTCGTCTGGTTCAGCAGCTCGATCACTTTAGGCGTGATGTCGAGCTCTTTACGGGCAAATACGGAAGCTTCTTTAGCCACCACAAGATCATAATTTTCCTGTTCGATCAGGCTACGGATAACCTTATCCAGAACAGGGCGCATGTCCGCCACAAAGCCCTGCTCTTTAGCGGCACGTTTCTGCTGCAGTGCCTGACCCATTTTTTGGTACTGGGTAAAGACTTTCTGAAATTGCAGCTTCATTTTCTGCAGCTCTTCAGCAGACGCCAGATCCTGGTTTTTCTTCAGCTTTTCCTGCAAGGCTTTGGCTTGTTTTTCCAATTCCAAAACCTGCTTTTCATCGCCAGAAAGCTCACTGCGCAGAGATTCACGAAATTTTTCCGCGGCAACAGAACCCAGCAATGCTTCCTGGATACCCAGGACAGCAACTTTTTCAGCATGTGCCATAACACTCAAGCTAAGTGTAAATACAAAAACCAGTAAAGATTTGAATTTCATTTTTAACCTCTAGAAGGATTGGCCCAGAGAGAACTGGAAGAATTCCGTTTCGTCTCCCTCTTTATCATTCAATGGCACCGCCAGCGCAAATGAGAGCGGACCGATCGGCGTCAACCAGCTCAATGCAAAACCGGTGGAGAAGCGCAGTTCATCTAACTGAACACCGTCTTCACACTCAACCGCGGTAGATGAACAACTCGTATCAAATACGTTACCACCATCCAGGAACAACAGCGTCCGCCAGGATGATTTATCACCAACAAATGGCGTCGGGAAGATAAATTCTGCGCCACCGGACACAAAGGCATTACCGCCAAACGGATCATCCTTCGAATCACGTGGCCCCAGTGTATTTTGCTGATAACCGCGAACCGTCTTCAGGCCGCCGGCATAGAAATGCTCGAAGAATGGAAATTCATTACCGCCTGATTCGATACCATAACCGGCACGCGCTTTAAAAGAGGTGATCCATTGCTGATCATCGGTAATGGGTGCGTAATAACGGAAGTTATACAACGCTTTGGCATAGCCCAGGTCACTGCCAGGCAGGCCCAATTCAAGTGATATGCCGTGAGAATACCCCTTGGTCGGGAAGAAGCCACGGTTAAGGTGATTGCTGCTCCAGCTCAGGGTCGCGACCAGATTCAGGTAACTGTCACCCTCTTCTTCGATAAAGTCATAGATCTCATTAGGTGTTTCAACACCGTTGGTATTGATGGTCAGTTTTTTGATATCCAGACCAAAATTCAACCGTTCATTTTCATTAATGGGGTAACCAAACACAACGCCGCCGCCGATCTCATCGGAGCTGTAGGCACTCACATTATCCTCATTAAGATCGCGTTTCCGGTAGTAAAGGTTAAAACCACGGCTCACACCATCCACAGTGTAATAAGGGTCGATAAAGCTATAAGAGTATTCCGTCAGAGTTGCACTGTTAGAAACACCAACGGATACCTTTTTACCCGTACCCAAGAAGTTATCCTGCTGCAACTGCAGCCCCAGGATAATACCGCTGCTCTGGGAGAAGCCAACGCTGGCAGAGAAGGAGCCAGACTGCTGCTCTTCAAGCGTATATTCCAGATCGACCTGATCATCAGTGCCTGGTACCTGACGGGTATCAACGTTGATATTTTTGAAATAACCGGTGCGCTGCAGGCGCTGTTTGGACTGTTCAATCAAGGCGTTGGAAGCCACAGCAGCTTCCATCTGGCTGAGGTGCTGGCGGACCACTTCATCTGCAGTACGGGTATTGCCTTTAATATTAATGCGGCGTACGTATGTCCGCTTACCCGGGCTGACAAAGAATTTGATACTGACCGTATTATCTTCATGCAGCTCCGGCACAGGAGAGACATTGGCGAACATAAACCCGGCATCACCGATGCGTCTTTGCAGGGCTTCCTGCGATGCAGTGATCTGGCGCCGCGAGAAGATATCACCGGCGGTCAGGGTCAATTGGGTTTCAAGTTCGTCCTCGGGCACTACCATTTCACCGACAACATTTACATCACGAATGGTAAAACGCTCACCCTCAGAGACATTCACCGTGATGTAGATATGTTTTTTGTCAGGTGTGATAGATACCTGGGTGGAGTTGATATTAAAATTGATATAACCACTGTCTTGATAGTACGACCGCAGACGCTCCAAATCACCGTTGAGTTTCTCGCGAGCATAGCGGTCATCTTTCTTATAGAACGTCCAGAAGTTGGGCAACTTCAGCGAGAACAGTTCTTTCAGTTCTTCATCGGAATAAACCGTATTACCAACAATGTTAATATGCTGAATAGACGCAACCTGGCCTTCATTAATCATTATGTTCAGCGCTACACGGTTTTCCTGTAGCGGTTCTACTGAGGCTTCTACTGCGGCCCCGTAGCGACCCTGTGCGGCATAGACGCCTACCAAGTCCTGGCGGATCTGTTCCAGAGTAGAGCGTTTCAGCACATCCCCTTCCTGCAGGCCGGTCTGCTTCAGGCCATTCAAAAGGTCTTCATCTTTCAGGACACTATTACCTTCAAGATTGATACGACTGATAGATGGACGTTCAACCAGTTTCAGGATCAGCACATCGCCATCACGAAGTACATCTACGTCATCAAAGTAGCCCGATGCAAACAGTTTCCGGGTTGCATCGGCAAGGTTTCGCGAAGTCGCCTGATCACCAGTCCCCAAAGGAAAGTTACGAAAGACAATACCCGGGCTCACACGCTGCAGACCTTCCAGGCGAATATCCTGAATAGTGAATGCGGTGTTTGCTTGAGCCAGGGATGCCCACAACAGGAGAGAAATGAGAAGTCCAATTCCGCGTTTCATGAAGTTGTTCTTATGTCCCGAATAAAAAACACAAGCCGCCGGAGCACAATGCTCACAGCCGCATAAAATCGTTCAGCAGGGCGATCCCCATCAGCGATATGACAATAGCCATCCCTAAACGCATACCCAGCATCTGGACGCGTTCGCTCACCGGACGTCCGGTAACCACTTCAACCAGATAATAAAGCAGATGCCCCCCGTCCAGAACAGGAATAGGCAACAGGTTAAGAATGCCAAGACTGACACTCAGATATGCCAGAAAACTGACAAAGGATTCAAAACCCGAGGCCGCTGAAGCCCCCGCCACTTTAGCAATCGTTATAGGACCACTCAAGTTTTTTACTGAGATTGCCCCTTCAATCATTTTCCAGATGGCATCCAGCGTCAGCGTAATCATCTGCCACGTCTTAGCCAACGCATGGCCAACCGCCGCAAAAGGCCCCTCTTGCAGAGTCCTGCGTTGTTCCTCTGGCCAGCTAACCGGCTGCACTCCCGCGCCGATATATCCAAACTGCTGCGTTTCAACCTGCTTCTCGGCGGGGGTCAAATCAAGCATCAGTTTTTGCCCATCACGCAGCAACTGGAGCTGTAGCAATTGACCGGGCGCAGCCTGCACATGCGCTACCAGATCATACCAATCAGCCACGGGTTCGCCATCTATCTGCAACACCTGGTCGCCCAATTGCAGGCCTGCCAGTTCAGCCCGCTCTCCCGGCACCAGGGTACCAATCACTGCAGGCACATCAGGCCGCCATGGCTCTAGCCCAATTGCAGTGACGGGAGATTGCTTCTCCAAATCGACCTTCCAGTCATTCAACTGCAGCACTTTTTCAATCTGATAGTCACTGCCCTCAGCCTGCAACCTCATGGATAGCGCGCCGGTTTCCCCAACCCGGGATGCCAGGCGCAAATTGACCTCCTCCCAACTCAGGGTCGGGTTGCCGTCAATCGCAACGACCTCAAACCCTGCCGGAACGCCCGCCTGCGCAGCCGGCGTTTCAGGCAGCACAGCACCAATTTTAGGCGCAACAGTGGTGACACCCACCACGAACATCAGCCAATAGGCAAACACAGCAAACAACAGATTAACCGCTGGTCCCGCCGCTACAATCGCAATGCGTTGCCAGACATTTTTCCTGTTAAACGTCTGCGCCAGCTCATCGGCAGGGACATCCCCCTCCCGCTCATCCAGCATTTTCACATAACCGCCAAGCGGAATTGCCGCCACCACAAACTCAGTATTGTGCCGGTCACGCCAGCTCAACAGGGGCTTGCCGAAGCCGATCGAAAAACGCAGCACCTTAACACCACAGCGGCGCGCAATATAAAAATGCCCCCATTCATGGACTGTAACCAGAATGCCGAGTGTTACCAGGGTTGCAAGCAAGGTATGTAAAAGTGTCATTCAGCCTCTCAGGCGGGAAGTAAGCAATAAAGCCAAAGTACAAAAAAAGGCGCGGCGGCCGTCAGGCTGTCGATGCGATCCAAAATACCACCATGCCCAGGCAGGATACGGCTACTGTCTTTAATACCGCGCTCACGCTTCAGCATACTTTCAAACAGATCACCTAAAACCGACATTAGCCCGGTACAGACCGCCAATAGCATCAATAAGACGCCCGCTTGCAGATCAAGTTCAAGCCAAATTGAAAACCCCACACCCACAGCAAAACAGGTCAACAATCCACCTAGCAGGCCTTCTCTGGTTTTCCCAGGACTGACCTTAGGTGCCAGTTTATTGCGCCCCAGACTTTTACCAGCAATATACGCGCCGACATCAGCACCCCATACCAACAACAGTAAACACAACAACCAAAACTCAGCCTGCGGGTGCGACTTTACCTGCACCAACGCAAACCAGCAGGGCAACAACACTGCAAAGCCAATCAGCGCCCTCTGCCAGGCATGCCGCCAACCACAGGTCGCCGGAAAACGTAACACCCAAACCAAAGCCAGTAACCAAAACAGCAACGCGCTCCCCAGCACCAGGGATAAAGGTAAGTGAGGCTGCAACCAATGTAACCCGCCCAAACCAGCCGCCACCGCCAGCAGATACCCCAGGCGCTGCTGCAGTGTCTGATAACCGGACAAGTTAGCCCACTCCCAGGCAGCCAGAAGTAATACCAGATCCAGTAGCAGTGTAAATGGGAGCAGGGACAAGCCAAATACGGCATAAATTGCCAGCGGGGCCAAGACAATTGAGGTAAGAAAACGGGCTTTAAACATGACCTTCCGCTTCGATCTGTTCACTGGTTTTACCAAACCGGCGTTGGCGGGTGCAGTAACTATAAATGGCTTCCTGCAACTCGTCCTTGCCGAAATCCGGCCAGAAACAGTCAGCGAAATAAAGTTCAGTGTAGGCAAACTGCCAAATGAGGAAATTACTAATACGTTGCTCACCGCCAGTACGAATACACAGGTCCGGATCGGGCAATGCAGCAAGAGATAATCGAGCAGCAAGCTCAGCTTCAGTGACCTGATCAGGGGTCATATCCCCCTTCAGGCATGCCTCAGCTAGTTCACGGGCTGCCGTTGTAATATCCCAACGGCCACCGTAATTAGCAGCAATATTGAGTTGCAACCGAGCGCCCTCGGCGGTCAGCGCTTCAGCCGCACGGATTTTCCGTTGCAATGACGCGCTAAAACCAGTGATATCACCGATAACCCGTAGGCGTATGCCATTTTTTTTCAGGCGTTTGGATTCTCGGTCCAGAGCCAATTTAAACAGCTCCATCAGACCTTTGACCTCCAACGGAGGACGCTTCCAATTCTCAGAACTAAAGGCGAAGAGCGTCAGTGCTTCTACACCCTGCTCTGCACAGCCTTCAATCACCGCACGAACACTATCAACGCCTGCCTTGTGACCGGCAAGGCTAGGCAGCGTGCGCTGCTTGGCCCAGCGATTATTACCATCCATTATGATGGCAATATGTCGAGGCGGAGGATTGCGTCGTATACCTGACTGTTCTTCCCGAGCCATCAGTGTCTATCCAGTGGAGCTTGCAGCTCCGATACAGGATCAGATTTCCATCAGATCCTTTTCTTTTTGTTCCAGCAGCTTGTCCACTTCTGCCACAAACTTATCGGTCAATTTCTGCACCTGATCTTCACCGCTACGCAGCTCATCATCGGTCAGCTCTTTTTCCTTGTTAAGATCTTTCAGGTCAGAATTCGCATCGCGACGTATATTACGAATAGCAACACGACCATTCTCTGTTTCCTGCCGCGCCTGACGAATAAAACCTTTGCGCGTTTCCTCAGTCAGTGCTGGCATAGGCACACGGATCACGTCACCTGCAGTCGAAGGATTCAAACCCAGATCAGAGGTCATAATGGCTTTTTCAATCACGGTTACCATGGGCTTTTCCCATGGCACAATAGACAAGGTACGGCCATCTTCAACAGCGATATTCGCCACCTGACCCAATGGTACATCCGCACCATAGTAATTGACCTGAATGCCGTCCAGAATACTTGGATGGGCACGGCCTGTGCGGATCTTTTTCAGGTTATCTACCAGCGCATCAGTACTTTTCTGCATGCGTTCGCCGGCATCCTGGACGATTTCATTCAGCATATTTTTCTCCAACCGTTTCACGGGAATCGATGAGCGTGCCTTCATCGCCACCCACCACGAGATTTGCCAGCGCACCCGGCTTGTTCATATTGAACACTCGTACTGGCATATTATGATCCCGTGTCAGACAGATGGCAGTGAGATCCATAACAGCCAACTGCTGTTCCAGCACCTCGTCATAGTTCAGGTGCAGATAACGCCGGGCAGTGGGGTCTTTCACCGGGTCTGCGGTGTACACACCATCAACCTTGGTCGCCTTAAGCACTGCCTCAGCTTCGATTTCAATGCCGCGCAAACAGGCGGCCGAGTCTGTCGTAAAAAATGGATTTCCGGTACCGGCCGCAAAGATCACCACATCGCCCTGGTTCAGGTAGCGCATGGCGTTACGCCGGTCATAGTGGTCCACCACCCCGCTCATGGGAATGGCTGACATCACTCGGGTATTGATATTGCTGCGCTCAAGGGCGTCACGCATGGCCAGTGCATTCATCACTGTCGCCAGCATACCCATATGATCACCGGTAACACGGTCCAGACCCGCTGCATTTAATGCTGCACCCCGGAATAGATTGCCACCGCCTATGACCATACCCACCTGAACGCCGATACCGACCAGCTGGCCTATTTCCAACGCCATCCGGTTCAGCACTTTGGGGTCGATGCCGAAGCGCTCCTCTCCCATTAATGCCTCACCGCTTAATTTCAGCAGTATACGGTTGTATTTGGATTGTTTATCAGAGGATGGCATAGGGATCTCCGCAGCTTGGCAAACCAGGTGAGTTTAGCAGCATTCAAGCTGATTGCGCACACTCAAAGTGCACGCAATCGCTTGATTTCATAGCCGGGGATCAACCTTTCAGCTGAGCCGCAACTTCATCAGCAAAGTTAACTTTCTCAACTTCGATACCTTCACCAACCGCGATACGGGTGAAAGCCTGAACGGTTGCGCCAGCATCTTTGGCAAACTGACCCACTTTCTGTTCAGGATTTTTAACAAACGGCTGCTCAACCAGGCTGTTCTCAGCAAGGAACTTGCTGATACGACCCATCACCATTTTCTCAGCGATTTCGGTTGGCTTACCCGCCATATCCGGCTGCGCCAGAATAATTTCTTTCTCTTTGGCAACCACATCAGCAGGCATATCATCTTTGGTGACAACTTGTGGATTCACCGCAGTAACATGCATAGCAACATCACGTGCAACTTCGCTATTACCACCATCCAGAGAAACGATTGCTGCCAATTTATTGTTGCTGTGAACATACGCATCAACCATGCTGCCCTCAACCAGGAACAGACGACGCACGCCAATGTTCTCACCGATTTTCTGGACCAGCGCTTCACGTACATTGCTCAGCTCGCCATCCATCAGCGCAGCAACATCAGTTGCCTTCTCAGCAAAGGCTTTTTCCAGCACGGTATTCACAAAACCCAGAAAACCTTCATCACGAGCTGCGAAGTCAGTCTCGGAGTTAACCTCAACACCTACCGCATAGCTGTTGTCAGCAGCAACTTTAACTGCAACAACGCCTTCAGCAGCAGTACGACCAGCTTTTTTAGCTGCCTTCATACCTGAGGCTTTACGCAATTCTTCAATTGCCTTATCGATGTCACCATCAGCTTCTTTGAGTGCTTTTTTGCACTCCATCATGCCCAGACCAGTGCGATCACGCAGATCTTTAACCATTGCAGCGGAAATATTCGCCATGTCCTGTTACCCCTATAGAGCAGTTCGGGTTAATCAAAAAAATTGAAAAAAGGGGAGCAATGCCCCCCTGATTTAGACAAATCTATCAAGCAATCCTGACAGGCTGATTACTCAGCTGCCGCCTGAGACTCATCTACTTCTACGAATTCGTTTTTATCACCGGCATGCGCAGCAGTGCCTTCAAGGCAAGCGTCAGCGGCAGACTTAACATAGATCTGAATGGCACGCAGTGCATCATCATTACCAGGGATAACAACGTCGATACCGTCAGGGTTGCTGTTGGTATCAACCACACCGATAACAGGAATGCCCAGCTTGTTAGCTTCATTCACTGCAATACGCTCATGATCAACATCGATAACGAACAGTGCATCTGGCAGACCGCCCATCTCTTTGATACCACCGATGGAGCGTTCCAGTTTTTCCATTTCACGCTGACGCATCAGAGCTTCTTTTTTAGTCAGCTTAGTGAAAGTGCCATCTTCACTGGCAGTTTCCAGTTCACGCAGACGACGAATAGACTGACGAATAGTCTTGTAGTTAGTCAGCATGCCCCCCAACCAGCGGTGATTGACGTAAGGCATGCCTGCACGGCTTGCTTCTTCCTTGACGATCTTGCTCGCAGCGCGCTTAGTACCAACAAACAGGATCTTATTCTTGTTGGAAGCCATGTTCTGGATGCTATCTAGAGCACCATTCAGCGCTGGCAGAGTCTGCTCAAGGTTGATGATATGAATTTTGTTACGAGCGCCGAAAATGAATTTAGACATTTTCGGGTTCCAGTAACGGGTCTGGTGACCGAAGTGAACGCCTGCTTTAAGCAGGTCACGCATAGTAATTTTAGCCATGAGTATTCCTAAAAATTTGGGTTAAACCTCCATACACCCCAGCAACCAAACCCATTGGGCACCCTGGACACTGTGTCGGCATATGTGTGTTTTTTATCGATCTGGATAAGCAGCTTTGAGATACCTACCAAATCGAGCGCGGATTTATACCACATCCGCACAATAAATCACAGCCTTTCATCTCCTACCTTTCGCTATGATGGGGTGCGTTGGTACAATCAACTCCTTAACGAATTCTGCCAAGGAAATGCATGCCCATGAGCATCACTATCAAGACCCCAGATGAAATCGAAAAAATGCGCGTTGCCGGGCGGCTGGCAGCAGAAGTCCTGGAGATGATAGCCCCTCATGTTCAGCCTGGCGTGACCACGAATGCGTTAAACCAGATCTGCCACGACTATATTGTCAATGAACAGCAGGCAATCCCTGCGCCACTGAACTACCACGGCTTCCCCAAATCCATCTGCACATCGATTAACCAAGTGGTCTGTCATGGCATTCCCAATGACAAAGCATTGAAAAGTGGCGACATCATCAATATCGATATCACGGTCATCAAGGATGGTTATCACGGCGACACCAGCAAAATGTTCTTTGTCGGCAAAGAACTGCCACACGCGCGTCGTTTGGTTGATGTTACTCTGGAGTGCATGTATCGCGGTATCCGCATGGTAAAACCCGGTGTCAGGTTAGGTGATATTGGCCACGCCATTCAAACCTATGCAGAATCGCACCACTACAGCGTGGTCCGGGAGTACTGCGGTCATGGTATTGGCAAAGAATTTCACGAAGACCCGCAGGTACTGCATTACGGCAAACCCGGCACCGGCGTCGAACTTCAGGAAGGCATGACCTTCACCATCGAACCCATGATCAATGCCGGTAAACGTCAGGTTAAACTGTCAAAACATGATGGCTGGACTGTTGAAACCACCGATCGACGCCTATCTGCCCAGTGGGAACATACGATTCTGGTTACCGCAGACGGCTTTGAAGTATTGACCCGCCGTCCGGACGACACCATTTAATACCCCCCTTTCACTAGCGGATCCTGTTATGTCAACAGTCTTGCACCAGCAGCTGGCCGAATCTCAGATCATTAACCTGCCTGAGTTCGAAGCTGAACTCGCCGCAGCACGCTCCTCCGTCAGCGTATTCAAACGCGCCCTGCAAACCATTGATCAGGAGTTGGACGACCGCTTTCGCAACGGCGAGGATATTCGCAAACTGATTTATGGCCGCGCTTGGGAAATTGACCGTATTATCCGTATTGCCTGGCAGCGCTTTGACTGGCCGGATGACCAGGTTGCCCTAATTGCTGTGGGTGGTTATGGCCGCGGCGAACTGCATCCAAAATCAGACATCGACCTGTTGCTGCTACTCGATAACAATTTGCAGGCAGAATCATTACAGGATGCCATTGGCGGTTTCCTCACTCTGCTCTGGGACATCAATCTGGATGTAGGCTCCAGCGTCCGCACCATGGATGAGTGCTACGAAGAAGCTCGCGCGGATGTCACCATCGCCACGAACCTGATCGAGTCACGCACCCTGATTGGGAATGATCAGCTTCACGAGCAGATCTACAGCCGGGTAACATCGGAAGATGCCTGGAGCGACCGCGAATTCTTTATTGCCAAGCAGAAAGAACAGACCGGACGGCACCGCAAAACCAACAACACCGAATACAATCTGGAACCCAACCTGAAAAACTCACCCGGCGGGCTACGGGATTTGCAGACCATCGGCTGGGTTGCCAAACGTCACTTTGGTGCCACCTTTATTCGCGACCTGGTGGATGACAACTTTGTCACCGAGAACGAGCTGGACATCCTAAACAAAGGTGAGCTCTACCTGTGGAGTGTCCGCTATGCCCTGCATATGCTCAGCGGACGCAAAGAAGACCGCCTGTTATTTGACCACCAGCGTACACTGGCAGAGTTTTTTGGTTACAAGGACACGCAGGGCTCACTGGCAGTCGAGCAGTTCATGAGCAAGTACTATCGTATTGCCATTACGCTATCTGAGTTTAACGACATGCTGTTGCAGCATTTTGACGAAGCCATCCTGCGCGCCGATGAAGAGCAAGTTATCACACCACTTAACAGTCGCTTTCAGATTCATAATGGCTACCTTGAAGTCGCCTATCCCAGTGTCTTTGAGCATCACCCCTTTGCCCTGATGGAAGCCTTTGTGCTGTTAGCACAAAATCCACATATTCAAGGCGTCCGCGCCACCACTATCCGCTTAATTCGCGATAATCGGCACCGGGTAGACGAAGAGTTTCGCAACGACATTCGCAACACCAGTCTGTTCATGGAGTTAATGCGCTCACCCGAAGGAGTTTCGACTGAGGTGCGACGCATGACCCGCTACGGCATCCTGGGACTTTACCTACCCGCCTTTGGCCGCATTATCGGCCAGATGCAGCACGACCTGTTCCATATATACACGGTGGATGCGCATACGCTGAAAGTGATCCAGAAATGCCGCCAACTGCGACACAAAGAGTTCCGTGAAGCCTTTCCTATTGCCCACCGCATCGTCAACCAACTACCCAAAATCGAGCTGCTGTATATTGCTGCGTTATTCCACGACATTGGCAAGGGGCGCGGTGGCGATCACTCCGAACTGGGCGCAGTCGATGCCCATGCCTTCTGCGAAGAGCACCACCTTGGGAAGTGGGACCGACACCTAGTGGCATGGCTGGTACAAAACCACCTGTTAATGTCGATGACAGCGCAACGCAAAGACATCTCTGACCCCGATGTGATTCACACATTCGCCACCCAGGTCCGCGATGTACTGCACCTTGATTACCTCTACGTCCTGACCATTGCTGACATCAACGCTACCAATGAAAGCCTCTGGAACAGCTGGCGCGCCACCCTGATGCGCAAGCTATATACCGATACTAAACGCGCCCTGCGCCGCGGCCTGGAAAATCCGGTGAATAAAGAGGATCGTATCGAACAGATCCAGGATGAGGCGCTGTTTTTACTGAAACGCCTAGGCATCAATTCAGAAAATGTGAAAGACTTCTGGGATACCATCGGCGATGATTATTTCCTGCGTGAGACCGCCCAAAGCATCTCTGAACACACCCAGGCGATTCTGGAACACACCGCAACCGATTTGCCTTTGGTAATGATCCGTCATACGTCCCACAGGCTATATGAGGGTGCCACCGAAATCTTCATCTACAGTCGGGATATTCAAAACCTGTTTGCAGCAACAGTCTCCACCATGGATCAGTTACATCTGAATATCCAGGATGCCCGGATTATCGTCACCGACAACGGCCACGCCCTTAACACCTACACCGTGCTATCTGATGACAACACCCCGCTGTCGGAGAACCCCGACCAACTGAATGAGATCAAGCAACGCCTGATCGATGAGCTGGACGACCCCGAAGACTACCCCGACATCATCCAGCGACGGGTTCCGCGGCAAATGAAACTGTTTGCCACACCCACCAAGGTGTATTTGAGTAATGACCCGGTATCGCAACAAACCGTGATTGAAGTCAACACACCAGACCGTCCGGGCCTGCTGGCACGTATTGGCATGATCTTTTCAACTCACAACCTATCTGTCCGCAAGGCACGTATTTCGAGTGTCGGCGAGCGGGTAGAAGACTTTTTCTTTGTCACCGATGCCGATGACCTGCCGATTGCAGATCCCATGCTCTGCCAGGCGCTGCAACGGGAAATCTGCCAGCAACTGGACGAGCACCTTCAAGACGAATAGGAACATAGTGCCATGACACCCCAAACCCGTACCGAAATAGAAGCCGCCGTTTTCAGGCGCCTGCTGGAACATTTAGATGCACATAAAGAAGTGCAGAATATTGACCTGATGATTTTGGCCAACTTCTGCCGTAACTGCCTGAGTAAGTGGTATCAGGCAGAAGCCGATGCCCGCGGCGAAAGCCTGGAATACGAAGCAGCCCGGGAGCTGATATACGGCGAGCCTTACAATGACTGGAAAGCAAAATATCAGCCGGCAGCGACCCCTGAACAACTGGCCGCATTTGAGGAAAAACAGAAAGGCTGAACTCTGGTATCAGTTAGGCACCACCCAGGCACGCTGCACCTGGTTCAGATCAACTTCAAGTACCGTGGCATAAGTGTCATCCTGTACCGGGTAGGTTTTCACTACCCGGGCACCGCGAACTATACCCGCCACTGCGGTTTTGAATTCATCACTCTGCACCACCATATCCTGCACAGTCGTGGTGCCATACAGATACTGCCCATGCACCACCCCGGCCAGTTCCTGGTAAGCCCTAAGCTTCGAGGCCCGCATCGCCATCAGCATTTTTTGCTGTTGCGTTTGACCTGGCTGCAAACTGATCGGCGCATAGCCGGTCGCCTGCACCCAGTTAGGCTGCAGCGGCTCATGCACTTCAGGCGCCAGGTTCACATCAGGCAGGGCCTCAGCAACATCAACCATTGACTGAGTAATGGTTTCGCAACCGGACAATACCAGTAGCAAACCGCTCAGTACGATACTGTGCGCTAGCCGCCGTTTCCATTGCTGCAAATAAGCCATCTTCATTTATCCGAATACCCCGGTCCGTTTTCGACAATGAAACCCTGTTCCAAGGCTTTGACGGGGTCATAACCCGGCAAACCACCTTCCAGCCGATCATTGCTAATATGGGTTTGCCCGGACGCCAGCACTTGTCGGGTAGTGGTATCCAATAACCGCGCATTTATGACCACGCCATCAGGATGCTGAGCATAAGTTCCGGTAAGCACAAAATAGATTTTGAATTGCTGACGCAAACCCGACAAATTACGTCGTGACAGCGGCTCTTTACTGGTGGTCACTAAGCTGACCGCACGGTAATCCACCAGGTTGTAACCGCGTTGTTGCAACTGATAGACAAAGCTTTCCGCCAAGCGTTCTCCCATTGGGCCAGACTGACTAGGCTGCATGAGCTGAACGAAAGGGATGACGGCCAAAGGCAGGCGCTGGATATGATTTTGATCTAGACCCTGCTCCAGTTGCACCGCCATTTCTGCCACCGCCTGACTAATAAAGTCCTGGGTGCCTGCTGAGCCATCAACATAACTTAAAGCAGTTGCAGCTGTCACAGACTGGGGTTGCTGGCTGAGCTGAGCCGCCGCTGACTCACTGACACTTTCTACATGCACACTGACCGGCTGCTGTTGGCCAGACTGCTGCAAACATCCGCTTAGTGAAAGAAGAGTGATTGATAATAGCAACAGTTTTTTCATAGTTATTCCGGCACCGAGTCTGCTCGCCAATCTAACACAATCAAAAGCCACGTGGGAATCACATCACTGCCGCACGTGTAATAGCATTTACAAAACGCCGTCAATTGCATAGTGTTCTGATTAGTTTTTTCGGCCATTGAGCGCACATGTTGAATTCAACTCGTTATTCCCTTGTATTGCTAATCTGCTGGATCTTCGCCTTACCAGCGTATGCCATTACCCTTGAAGCTGAAGGACAGTCCCCTATTCTTGGTAACGACATCGTTTCAGCAAGACAAGCGGCTATTCAGGATGCCAGTCAGCAGGCTGCTATGCAGGCAGCCGTTTATGTCTCAGGCAACCAAGTCGTCCGCGAAGGCATTCTCGAAATCGACAACATGCAGGTCAGCACCCTAGGCAAAGTCAGCAACGTTGAACTCTTGGATGAAAAAGTTATCGGAACATTGCTTCAGGTACGTATCCGCGCCGAAGTCAATATAGATGAAGGCTGCAGCAATGGCAGCAGTAACCACTATCAGAAAACCATCGCTTTTACCGGTTTCCCTCTGCTGCATCCACGACAAGCAAACCATGGCCAGTTAAATGATATGCCGAAGGCGATACCCGTTCAGCTCAGCCAACTGACTAATCAGCAGGGGAAGTTTCATGCACTGAATGCAACAGACTTTACTCTGCACACCAAACCCGAAGCCGTTTCAGCGCAAGCCCTTAACACCAACCTTTTACCCAGCCTGGCGCATCACTTAAACCAACCGGGCCTCAACTTCATCGCCAGCGGCATCATTCGCGATCTATCCATGCTCGACCCAAGAACCCTGAGTGAAAACAACTTCTTTGTCGAACTCTATAACCGGCTGGATTACAGAAGCCGCAAACACCTGCGGCAATTCCAGCTGGATCTATATATCCATGATGGATACAACGGCCAGCTTGTCTGGCAACAAACACTACAGACCGCAGGACTTTGGAATTTGCCGCCCGAAGCCCGTATCGGCTTTAATAATCAGGGTTTCCTGCAACAGGATTACGGCCAAAAAGTGATGCGGTTATTGGGACAGGCAGCGCAACAGATCAGCGATGTCATTACTTGTCAGCCGTTTAAGACCAGTATCATTGAAGCGGATGGCACTACGCTTTGGCTAGCTGCCGGACAGCGCGCCGGGCTCACTCAGGGCGATCGGCTAACTGTCTACCGCAATGAAACCCACTTTGTCGCGGGCCAGACCCAGCAAAGATTAGTGAACACCCGACAAAGCCTGACGATTAAACAAGTGCAGCCAAATGCAGCCATGGGACAGATCAATGGCGATAGTCGGCAATTCAACATCCGTCCTGGTGATATAGTGATCGCCGATTAACCTAAACGGCGGAGCACGCATGTCTAACTCTTTGGTGTTTCTTACCACACTTATCGTTAACGGTTTGGGCCAGGCAACGCCAAGCCAACTGGATGACTGGTCCCTGATCACAGCCAAAAATGGCGACCGCCTGGCAATTACCCGCCAAAAAGATACCAACCATAATCTGGTGTACCGCTGTTTCCGTGAGGGCCAGCGGGGCTGCGCCTTTATCCTGCAGCCGGAATTACGCTGCAGGCATGGTAAAAGCTACCCCACACTGGTCAGCAACGGTAAACGCAGCCAGTTAATCAACGCCATTTGTGCCCAAAAAGATGCGACGTATAACCTGGTTATGAAAGATTACAAAACCATGCAGCGTCTGATTCTGGACAGTAACCACCTTGGCATTGCCATTCCCCTGGCCCAAGGTCAGTTCCGTACAGTGACTTTTCCCGTAAAGGGCGCCTTGAATGCCTTCAAGTCAGTTGCCCCCTGACCCAACCCTAAATTTACCCAAAAAAAAGACAGCCAACGCTGTCTTTTTCGCGCAACACTCTAACTCAGTACTTAGCGGCGCTGGCCAATAATATTGATCTCTACCCGACGATTCGCCGCGCGACCACTGGCAGTATCATTGGTTGCCACGGGGTAGCGCTCACCATAACCCTGCGCGTTAACTCGCAACTGATCGACGCCCGATGACACCAGATAATCCGCCACCTGAATGGCTCTGCGTTCCGAAAGTTTCTGGTTAAGCTCAAACGAACCACTGCTATCGGTAAACCCATCCACCTTCAGTTCAGTCTGATTAAACTTGACCAGCACTTTCACCACGGAATCCAATACCGGATAGAAGCCCCGGTCAATCTGATCCGAATTCAAGGCAAAGGTAATATTGCCCGGCATAATCAAGCGGATAGTGTCGCCTATGCGCTCTATCTGAACCCCGGTATTCTGCAACTCCTGCCGCAGCAGAGCTTCCTGCTGATCCATGTTATACCCAACACCACCACCAACGGCACCACCGACTAATGCGCCGATCACAGCCCCCTTGCCACGATCTTTTCTACTGGAAACCGCAGCTCCCAGTACAGCACCTGCCGCCGCGCCAATGCCGGCACCTTTGGTGGTATTACTGACTTTTTCTTCACCCGTGTAGGGATCAAGCGTGGTACAGGCGCTCAGTAAGCAGACAGTCGCACCCACGACAATGATCTTTTTCATGTTATTTCTCCTTTGACCTATCCCTTGGATGAGTATGACCCATGAGTATCAATTGCGGTTCATTAAGCGTGACTGAATAAGCCAACATAACCGTTTCAACACACAGTTTGACAAAATATTGCCATATACGCGCTAGTCAGTGCAGGGAAACACCGATAAAATGGCCAGTCTGTTTTTTTGCTAATTGTACAGAGTGAACTGCAGTATAAGACATTGCATTTAGCCACTTCGCTCTACCGCCAAAGGAGATTCCATTGTCCCAGCTTCCTGTCATTGTCGGTTTTGGTGGTATCAATCCCGCAGGACGTGCTTCCTTTCATCAGGCCTATAAACGCCTGATACTGGATACGCTGGACGCCCAGAGTCGTCAGGAGACCCTGTCTGATCTGGCAACATTGATGGGAATGAACTGCAGCCCTGAGCAAATATTAGAACAGCAAACACAGATCTTGAATGGCACCCTGATCCGGCACATTGAGCCTGACTGGTTTGATGTAAATCATGTCATGTTTAACAAACCCGCCAGCGCAGACTTTGGCGCAGAGCCGGTAAGTTTCAGATTGCGCAAGCGCCAGATGCCGCTGCGAATCCCAGCAAACTGGACAGTAACAGAGAACAGCCCCGGCTATTTTGATATTGAAGTACGGGGACAGCTCGACATGATCCTGCCAGACAGTAAACCCGCGCAAGTGCAATCAGCCGGGATGCTACCCACCGGTTTCAAACCCGGCACCCTGTACCAGTCACGCAACCATCCGCGCAATTTGCAGATGACCGTCTATGCCGCGTCTGATGCACTCTACTCCACAGGCCTGACACTGGAACAACTGACCAGCAAGATCAGTCCGGACCAGATAGCCGTCTATGCCAGCAACTCCATCGGCCAGCTCGATGACCTGGGTTTTGGCGGCCTGACTAAGTTTCCGGCCCTGGGTAGACGCACTACGTCTAAACAGATGCCATTAGGTTATGCCCAGATGCCAGCTGATTTTATCAACGCCTATATCCTCGGCAATGTGGGTGCCACTGGCGGTGCACTGGGCGCTTGCGCCACCTTCCTCTACAACCTGAAACACGGGGTTGAAGACATTCGCAATGGCAAACGCAAGCTAGTACTGGTTGGCGGTAGCGACGCACCCGTGACCGAAGAGATTATCGAAGGCTTTCGCGCCATGGGTGCTCTGGCCGAAGATAAAGATCTGCGCAACCTGAATCAGGTCGACGAACTGATGGCAGAACACTACCGCTCTGCCTGTCGCCCATTTGGCAACAACTGCGGCTTCACCATTGGTGAAAGTAGCCAGTTTGTCGTGTTGATGAGTGATGACCTGGCAATCGAACTCGGCGCTGAAGTTTATGGCGCGGTACCTGAGGTATTCGTTAACGCAGATGGCCATAAAAAATCGATTTCAGCTCCCGGCATTGGCAACTACATCACCCTGGGCAAGGCCGCAGGCTTAGTACGGAATATGCTCGGCGACACAGCACTTAAACAGCGCAGTTTTGTGCAAGCACATGGTACCAGCACACCTCAGAACCGGGTAACCGAGTCCCATGTAATCAACGAAACCGCAAAAGCATTCGGCATTGAAAACTGGCCGGTTTCTGCCATCAAGTGCTATATCGGCCACTCTCAGGGCACCGCCGGTGGTGACCAACTGACGTCATCCCTGGGCACCTGGCAGTATGGTTATATCCCGGGCATTATCACCACCCCGGCATTTGCCGATGATGTGCATAAATCTAACTTACTGCTCAGCAACACCCACCTTGAGGTTGGCAATACCGGCATTGATGCCGTGCTACTGAACTCGAAAGGCTTTGGTGGCAACAATGCCTCGGCACCCATCCTGGCACCCCATGTTACCGAACAGTTGCTGGCGCGCCGTTACGACAAAGACCAGCTTGCTGCTTATGCCAAGCGCCGGGAAACCACACGCGCTTCAGCAGCAGAATACAATACAGCAAGCCTGAACGGCGATCGGCGACCCATTTACCGCTATGACTACAACGTTTTACAGGGCGAGGATCTGACGATCACTGACCGGGAGATAAAGCTGCCGGGGTACCCTAACAGCATCAGTCTGGATACGGATAATCCATTCAAGGACCTCTGCTAGTTTGCAGTCAGGATATTAAGCAAGGAGTCTAACGTGCTAAAAGCAATTTCGATGATCATACTGGCCGCAACACTGAGCGGCTGCCTGAGCCTTAGCGAGCTGTCCGCCAATAGCGATGAAAGCTTCTATGCAATCGATCGGGAGAACCGGTTTTTCTGCCGCGGAGCCTCGGCCAACTGCCTGGATATGACCAAAATTGTTTCCGCGCGCAGTATGCTTAGCCCTATCGAACACGCCTACCAGCAGGAGATCACCGGGCCTAACTACCCCGTGAGCCTGATGTTGATTTTGATGAACCCATCTGACGGCGCCTATCAAGCGACACCCGTTGGACGTGATGGCAGATTTTTTCGGGTACCTAAAACAACGCGTACCGACCTGGTGTGGAACACCCTCAGCGATATTATTATTGAGCACACCAACGCTCCGGGGGGATAAAACCCGAATCAAACAGCCAGCTTCAGCACCTGCCGGGCAGTCATTGTAGTGACCTCGGCAACCTCTGCCAGGCTGCACTGCTTTAACCCTGCCAACGCTTCTGCCACCAGCCTGACCCTTGACGGCTCATTCCTCTGGCCCTGATAACCTGCCAGAGGCATATCCGGCGCATCTGTTTCCAGTACAAAACTGCCCAGCGGCAGAGTCTGTACCAGTTTGCGCAGTCGATTGGCACGCAGATAGGTAATACCACCACCCAGCCCTAGCCGGAAGCCAAGCTGCAGATACTGTTCAGCCTGCTGCAGACTGCCAGAAAAGGCATGCACAATCCCCCCACGCGCTAATTGAAGCCGCCGCAACTGCTGCAGCATCTGATCATGCGCTTTGCGCACATGCAGGATAACCGGTAGCTGACGCTGCTTCGCCAACTCGAGTTGTGGGATCAGAAATGATAATTGAGCAGCCAAATCAGCCTGCGGATCAAACAGGTCCAGACCGATCTCGCCTATCGCCACCACCGGGGCCTGAGACACCAGCTCTGACAACAAATGCAGGTCTTCCTGCCTATGTTGATCCAGGAAACAGGGATGCAGACCAAATGCAGGAAACAACGCGCTATGCTGCTGACATAATCGCTGTAAAGCCGGCCAGCCACTGGCCGTTACACCGGGCACAACAATGGCGCCAACCCCCTGCTGTTTTGCAGCAGCAAGTAACGCTGTCCGATCGTCATCAAAACAGGCGAAATCCAGATGGCAATGGCTATCAACTAATTCAGGCATCATGTTATAAGCCTAAAACGGCAACGCCGACGGTACAAATAAAAAAACCGCGCTTCACAGCACGGTTTTTGCGACCTTTTAATGTTCTCGAGTGGCCCTGAACGCCACCTCTGGCCACCGTTCTTGCGCCAGACTGAGATTAACCCGGGTAGGCGCCAGATACGTCAGCAAACCGCTGCCATCAATGGATAAATTATCGTGGTTTTTACGCTGAAACTCGGTCAGCATCTTATTATCATCACACTCAACCCAGCGTGCCGTCTGCACACTAATGGCCTCGTAAAGGCACTCTACCTTGTACTCATCTCTGAGGCGGTAGACCACAACATCAAACTGCAGCTGCCCCACTGCGCCCAGCACTAGATCGTTGTTTTTCAGTGGCTGAAACAACTGCACGGCACCCTCTTCAGACAGTTGCTGCAAACCTTTCTGTAACTGTTTCATTTTCAGTGGATCTGTCGGCCGTACCCGGCGGAACATCTCAGGCGCAAAGTGAGGAATACCGGTGTATTTGAGATCTTCTCCGGCGGTAAAAGTATCGCCAATCTGGATAGTGCCGTGGTTATGCAAGCCAATAATATCGCCTGACCAGGCTTCCTCGACGTTTTCCCGGTCACCGGCAATAAAGGTAACCGCATCAGAAATCTTGATGTCCTTATTGATGCGGGTATGCCGCATTTTCATACCCCGGGAGTATTTCCCCGAACAGATCCGCATGAAGGCGACCCTATCCCGATGTTTCGGGTCCATATTGGCCTGGATCTTAAACACAAAGCCGGAAAACGGTTCCTCTTCAGGCTCGACTTGTCGCGTGAGGGTTGGGCGTGGCAACGGTGCCGGAGCCCACTCCACAAAATCGTCGAGCATTTCACGCACACCAAAGTTTGCCAATGCCGTCCCAAAGTAAACCGGTGTCAGCTCCCCTGCGAGAAACGCATCCCGATCCCATTCATGGGTAGCACCCCGCACCAGTTCGATCTCTTCGACTAAATCTTCATACTCATCACCCAGCAGGCTACGCGCCTCGTCTGTATCGAGGCCATTAATCCGCAGGTCTTCAGGAATGGTATGGCCTTTGCCCGGCTGAAACAGATAGATGGTATCGGTGTAGAGGTTATAAATACCCTTGAATAACTGTCCCATGCCAATCGGCCAAGTGATCGGGGCTGCTGCGATTTTCAGCACCTCCTCAATTTCATCCAGCAACTCAATGGGATCACGGATATCGCGGTCCATCTTGTTCACAAAGGAAAAAATCGGTGTATCACGCAGACGGCAAACATCCATCAGCTTGATGGTACGTTCCTCGACACCTTTGGCACCGTCCACCACCATCAACGCAGAGTCCACTGCCGTCAGGGTGCGATAGGTATCTTCGGAAAAGTCCTCATGCCCCGGCGTATCGAGCAGGTTAACGACCCGTTCATTGTAGGGAAACTGCATGACCGAGGAGGTGATCGAGATGCCGCGCTCCTGCTCCATCGTCATCCAGTCAGATGTGGCATGCCGATCACTTTTTTTGCCCTTTACTGTTCCGGCCTTCTGAATCAGCTGTCCGAACAACAACAACTTTTCAGTAATGGTGGTTTTACCAGCATCCGGGTGGGAAATAATGGCGAAGGTTCGACGTTTGTTCACGTCTTCCTGAAAACGACTCATCTTTATGCTCTACAGTCTGTTCGGGGGCAGTCCCCTGCAAAATAGGCACGCATTGTACATGCTCACCGCGCTGGATGAAAAACAAACCATACAATCCACGCAGCAGAAACTCGCTGAGGCAGCGCGAGCGTTAAGAAAGCGAAATGCAAAGAGAGCTAAAAGATCAGACCCAGAGCAGAGTGCACTGGGTCTGGGGAGAGCATTTATGCTTCGTCAGGCGAAGCTGCTTCACAGTCCGGCGTCAGAATGCGGTTATTATAATCATCCAACACCCCAGCAAGCGCATTAAGATCAGTATCTTTGGTGTGATCACCGCCCAGCAGATCAACATCATCCAGCGCCGCCAGTGCCGCATCCAGTTCTGCGGAGATCACTGAGGGGTCAGCACCATTCTGAATGTTCAGCAAAGCTGCGATGGCCTGATGCGCCAAGATCAGGTAGGCATTACCCTTTTTCGGTGGCGTGTTGAGAATTTCCAGCAGCTCTTCAGCGGTATACTCATCATCCATGTCAACGCCCACGATCAGACTGCCCACCGGCCACAGTTCCTCATGGTTTTTCCAATATCCCTGAGACAACGGGCATTCGTTGGCAGATACACCACAAGTAGAAATAATATCGGTGATAATGCCACTGACATCGCCATCTGCGGATTGTGCAAAGACACCACCGGTTCCGGCTGTGTATTTCATCAGAGATACTTCAGTAGAGGGAGCACCTACACCGGAACCGGTTGAGATGGCAGAGATACGGAAATCATTTGCTGAGGCTACAGCAGTAACGGCATCTACATTGGCATCATCTGCGGCATCATAGATATCATCGCAACCACCGGGGGCCGCATCTGTAGCCAGAATCAGAATTTTATCTGCCGCAGGACGGAACACCCCAGCAAAACCAGCGCCAGAGGGATCACAACTGGCAAAACCAGGATCATTAGAACCCGTCAATAGCGTATTACCATTGATCACCAAATCCAACATCGCATCGGTTGGCTCGGGCAAGCCCGAGCCTCCACTGGCAAAAACAGATACCAGAGCGGTATCAACGGCTACGCCATTGTTCAAACTCAAATCAACATCAACTTCTGGGCGCTCGGGGTTAAACGCAGCAGTATCCTGGGAGACCAAGGCCATCTGATAGTCACCGCCGGAAGCATTATCAATGTCACTGATAAACCCGGCAAAGCTGGCTTTGATGCTATCAAGAACAAGGTCCATACTGCCGCTATCATCAACCAGAAAAACCACATCCATCGGGCCACAGGCACCATACTCAACCGCTGATGCAGTTGAGGTAAAGCCGATGCCTGTGAGCATTGCCGAAGCAACAGCAAGAGGAGCTAACTTGCGGGTCAAACGTGCTGTACTTTTCATCGTTATCGTCCTGTAACGTTAAAAATGTGTGATTCACCGGGTACAGCATGCAAAAGTAGAGAAGGGAACAAACCCAGTCATTAAGTAGCAACTGATACGACATGCTTTCGGGAGTATTGAAGATCCTTTTGCTTTCCCGGCACAGTGTTAAAAGCGACCTGGAAACACGCCGATTGCAGGCATGTCTGAGGGCCAATCCAGTATAGGCAAACATTTATACAACTTAATTAAATTTTACTTAAAAATAACTAAATTAAGGTATTTTCCCGGATACACTGCGGCAATTTGCCTCAGGGTCACAATAAGCAAATCCGGTATAATCGCGACATGGCAAACCATCGCGATTCACTACTTCAGCTCACTTATATCCGCACCGTAACCCTGTTTGGTCAGGGCTTGGCTGTATTGTTTGCGCTATATGGCCTGAAAGCCGACCTGAATGTCTGGTTGATCGGCCTGTCATTACTGTTTCTGGCCCTACTCAATCTGATGACCTATAGCCGGTTACATTCGCCCTGGCCGGTGACAGAACCTGAGTTCTTTTCCCAATTACTGGCAGAAATGGTGTTGTATGCAGCTGTGCTCTATCAGATGGGCGGAGCAACTAATCCATTTATTTTCCTGCTCCTGATTCCATTAATCATCGCTGCTGCGACCCTATCGCGAGTTTACGTCTGGTGTGTGTCTGTAACGGTAGTCGTGATTTATAGTCTGCTACTGTCACATTATCAGCCCCTGGTGGTCTTCAGCGACAACCACCAACACCGCATCATGGCGTTGTTCGATCTGCATGTATTCGGCATGTGGCTGAATTTCCTGTTAACCGTACTGGTGGTGACATATTTTATTGTGCGTATGCGTCTTGCCATGCAAGCTCAGCAACAGGAGCTGGAAATGGAGCGTGAACGCAGAATTCAGGACCAACAACTGCTATCACTTGCCACGATGGCTGCTGGTACCGCCCATGAGTTGGGTACACCTCTGAGCACTATGTCCGTGCTGTTGCAAGAGCTGCAACATGAGCACGCCGCCAACCCTGAGCTACAGGAAGACCTGCAATTACTGCAACAGCAAAGTGAAATCTGCAGCCAGCGTTTGCAGCAACTCACGCAAAGCGTGCAGCAGGAACAGGCCAGCAGTCTGTGTATGCCGGTAACTGACTTGGTATCTGAGGTTCTGGAACAGTGGTCACTGCAACGCCCTGAACTCTCCCATATGCGCTATAGCGTCATTGGCCAAGCCCCGGCACCACAACTGCGTTGCACGGTCTCCCTCAAACAATCGCTGTTAAACCTGCTGAACAATGCCGCAGATGCCAACTCGGAGGGTATTGACGTATCCCTCGACTGGACCGAGCAATACTGCTTATTGCAGATCCACGACCAGGGCAGCGGAATCAGCTTGGAACAGAGTCAGTATCTGGGCAAGCCGTTTATTACAACCAAAGGCAAAGGCCTAGGTATCGGGTTATTTCTAACCGCCACCACCCTGGCCCGCCACGATGGCGATGTGCGGTTGTACAACCATCCCCGGGGGGGTACGCTCACGGAAGTCACTTTACCGGTCAAAGCAGATGCCTGAACGTTTCCTGATTGTGGATGATGATGCGACCTTTACGCGGGTACTCTCCCGGGCGATGACCCGCCGGGGATATGAGGTACAGGTAGCTCGCAGTTGCCAAAGCGCATTACAGTTACTCCCGAGTTTTCTGCCGGACAGAGCCACCGTCGATCTGAAAATGGACGGTGAATCCGGCCTCAGCCTGATCCCCCACCTGCATCAGGCCAACCCCGATATGCGGATTGTGATGCTCACCGGTTATGCCAGCATCGCCACAGCAGTGGAAGCCATCAAACTCGGGGCAACCCAGTATCTGCCTAAACCCGCGAACGCTGAGCAGATTCTAGCTGCCATGGAACAGCAACAAGCCGATCCCGATATTGATATCAGTGACCAGCCAATGTCAGTCAACCGGCTGGAGTGGGAACATATTCAGAAAGTGCTCAAAGAACATGAAGGCAATATTTCTGCCACCGCCCGCGCGTTGGGCATGCACCGACGCACCCTGCAACGCAAGCTGGCGAAAAAACCGGTCCGACGCTAAAAACTATTGTTCATCAATATAGATCCGAGCATCAAAAGTCCGCACCAGATCCGGATGAAATACCAGCAAACCGGTGAGAATAATGCCGTTCATCAGCCCCTCTGGAAACATGATCAGCGGCAGGTAACGAACATATTCCATGACAATTTTATCCAGCTCATAGATACCCGCAGCCACCAGCAAAGCACCGGTTGTCAGCCCAGCAGCAGCCACTGCCAGCGCCGCGCCAAAAAAACCACAGACAAACAGATAGATAAAAAAGTTTTTCGGCAGAAAGCGATCAACCGCTCGAAAGACCAACCAGCTGACAACCACTGGCAAAACCACAGAGCACAACCCATTGAGGAACAACCCATCCCAGCTCTCACGCCCGATCAAGGCCATACCCACCAAGGCAATACTGGCGGCAAGAATAGCCAGATCCCAGCCCAGCATCAGGGTTAACAGGGTAACACCAAGAAAATGGATTCCCAGACCGGGAGAGATACCGGCCCGCATACTCCAGAGCAACATCAGTACCGCTGTGGCACCAAACAGCATGTGCTGTAAAACCCGGTTACCCGCAATGACCCGCCAGGGTGCGCGCCAGGCAGCCAGCATGACCACAACACTGTAGATCAGGGCACTGATCCAGACCCAACCAGCACTAAATAGACCACTGGAAAAGCTCATACTGATAAACACTCCGCAGAATAGCTGTCGCAGAGTCATTATACGCAAATCACTTGATTGTGGACTGATCCAACGCAAGGCAAAGCCTTACTCGGGAAACGACAGACTCATCAACACCGCATCTTCGGCAGGTTGCTGCAGAGTCGCAGCGTAGTACCCCTTGCGAGTACCCTCTGCAACGAAATTCAGGCGATGATAGAGTGCCCGCGCAGGCTGATTTCCGGCCCTCACCTCCAGCAACACCCGACGAATACCTTGTGCTGCCAGCAGCTCAAAACTGTGCTGCAATAACCCAGCAGCCAGACCCTGCTGACGACAGGCCGGATCAACCGCCACCTGCAACAGCTCAGCCTCATCCAACAAAAGAGAAAAACAGGCAAAAGCGATGATACCCGGCTGACGCAGACCCAGCGTAAATCGACGCTCATCACTCAGCTGCACTCTCAATAACGGCTCCGACCAGGCATCATAAGCAAAACAGATTTGTTCGAGCTGCAGCATTTCAGGCAGATCGGACAGCTGCAGTGCAGAAAAATCAGGCATGGGTAGAGAGATGTTTACTTAGCGGCTGCAGCGCCTGCCAGAGCGTTTTCTTAGCACCCGGCACATGCATCAATTCAGACAAACTGGGCCCGGCGATAGCCTTAGCACTGGTGGGTAAGCTGAACAGAATGCCTTGCAGCTCATCGAGTGCATCCTGACGCTGTAATACCATCTGTGCGGCGGCTTCACCGCATAACAACACGGCACGGGTGGGTTGCTGTAGCTCTTTGTGCAGTTTATACGCCACACTCTTTGCTGCCTCAGGCCAACGCTGATCAAGCGTTTTGCTGGCAAACATCGGCCAGGGCATCAGGTCAGGTTCAGATGTTTCGCCCTGCAGTTGAAGGCTGTGCACTATCGCCCGTGCCAGTCGTTGGTAGGTCGCAGAAAATGCCCCGCCCTGCGGTGGTAGGCTATCCACTACCAGACAGTTCCCCACGCGGAAAAAAGCCAGCTTAAAGGTGGGCGTGATATCTTCTGCAACTGGAACAGCAGCCAGGCCTGATTCAGCTTGATCAGGCGATTGCTGCACAGGCGGAGAAACCGATTTCACCTCGACAGCAGCATCCGGCGCGGCACCCAACGCTGCCAGCGCCGCCCTGGCACCACTGGCTGGACGAGGTTCTGCCTGATCCGGCTGTTGTATACCTGATGATGCTGGCGAGGTAAAGGGAATGTCTGGCCCCGGATAACGGAAATCTTTTACCCAGTCGGCAGAGGGCGCGGCACCCGGTAGCTGACAGCGGGGCAACCAACTGGTGACCCCCATCGCTTCCAGATATTGATGTTTAAGCCGCGTCTGCTGCAAAGTAAACTCCGTTATACCTGTGGGTGGGCTTTCTGAATATTGGCATCCAGCATGTTCAGAGCATGAATATAGGCCTTGACCGAAGCAATGATAATATCCGTATCCGCACCTAGGCCATTAACAATACGCCCGCCTTTCTCCAGACGCACGGTGACTTCACCCTGAGAATCAGTCCCCTGGGTCACCGCATTCACCGAATATATCTGCAAACTCGCGCCTGAATGGGCAATGCTTTCAATCGCTTTAAATGCCGCATCCACTGGACCACTGCCCAGGGCTTCGGCATGTTGCTCCTGATCATCCACCCGCATCACAATTTTGGCCAGCGGCGTTTCACCGGTCTGAGAGGTCACTGCCATACTGCTCAGCTTAAACTTTTCACTGCTGGCAGTGGCGCGGGCATCACTGACCAGTGCGATCAGATCCTCATCAAAGATTTCATGCTTCTTATCCGCCAACTCTTTAAAACGCGCAAACGCATTATTGAGTTCAGCATCACTGGAGAACGGCGTCCCCAGCTCCTCCAACCGACTGCGAAAAGCAGCACGCCCAGAGAGCTTACCCAGCACCATACGGTTAGTATTCCAGCCGACATCCTGCGCCGTCATAATCTCATAGGTTTCACGGTGCTTCAGCACGCCATCCTGATGGATACCCGACTCGTGCGCAAAAGCATTGGCCCCGACAATGGCTTTGTTGGGCTGTACCGGGAAACCGGTCACTGTCGAAACCAGGCGTGAGGCTGGCACAATCTGGGTGGTATCTATATTGGTTTCCAGCCCCAGGCTATCCTTGCGGGTACGCAGCGCCATCACAATCTCTTCCAGAGAAGCATTGCCCGCCCGTTCACCCAAACCATTCACAGTACACTCAATCTGGCGGGCACCGGCACCAACAGCGGCCAGCGAATTCGCCACTGCCAGTCCCAGATCATTGTGACAATGCACCGAGAAGATCGCCTGATCTGAATTCGGAATGCGCTCGATCAGCTGACCTATGGTATGAGCAAACTCATCCGGCACCGCATAACCCACGGTATCCGGAATGTTAATTGTCCGAGCACCGGCAGCAATCACTTGTTCAATGATGCGGCACATGAAATCCAATTCTGAGCGACTGGCATCTTCCAACGAAAACTCAACATCATCAATCAAATTACGGGCACGTTTGACGGCATGTACCGCCTGCTCTACCACCTGATCCGGATTCATCTGTAGCTTGTACTGCATATGAATTGGTGAGGTCGCAATAAAGGTATGAATTCGACCGCTGGCAGCATTCTTCAACGCCTCCCCTGCCCGGTCGATATCGGCATCCAGAGCACGGGACAGTGAACAAACCGTACTGTCCTTAACTGCATCAGCAATCGTTTTTACCGATTCGAAATCACCCGGACTGGCTATGGCAAAACCCGCTTCAATTACATCTACCCGCATTTTTTCCAGCTGCTTGGCAATGCGCAGTTTTTCGTCACGGGTCATGGAAGCACCGGGACTCTGCTCACCGTCACGCAGGGTAGTGTCAAAAATAATCACTCGGTTATTGTTGCTCATCGGCAAGGCTCCAAATAAAAGATGCGCTCTATAAGTCTGAGTATCCGCGCACCTGAAAGGCTTTACAAACTACGGCCGAAACGGGGCAAAAAGGAAATGAATAACGCCCGGACCAGCGGATAAAAATCACCCGGCAAAGGGCACGAGTATAAGGTTTAGATGCAATCAAACCGTCAGAGTGCCAGACTATCTTTAACCGTAGCTGAGTTGGTGGTCAACTATAGCGACACGATAGGCTTTTGCAAGCATGACCACCGACAATGTTTTCTATCCGTCACCTAGCGAAATTCGATTCTAATTCTATGGAAAAGCTCTTTGACCACCGGGTCGACCGCCGCGGCACCTCCAGCCAAAAATGGGAGAAATATTCAGGCTCCGACATTCTGCCCATGTGGGTAGCGGATACCGACTTTGCAGCCCCGCCTGCCGTCGTTAGAGCACTGCATGAGCGTATCGATCATGGTGTTTTTGGTTACACCAACACCCCAACCGAGCTGAATGCGCTGATCATTGAACGAATGCAACGGCTTTATAACTGGCGTATTGAAGCGAACTGGATTGTCTGGTTGCCTGGGCTGGTCTGCGGCCTCAACCTGGCTTGCCGGGCGATAGGCGAAGCATCAGATCAGGTCATGTCTGCCACGCCTATTTATCCACCATTTATTTCAGCGCCCCGCTTATCAGGCCGGCAGGTACTTAAAGTCCCCATGCAGCAAGTTGATCGACGGATGTTACTGCTTGCCGATGACATCACCACAAGCCTGACACCCCAGAGTAAACTGCTGCTATTCTGCAACCCCCACAATCCCGGCGGAACGGTCTATCGGAAAGCCGAGCTGGAAGCGTTGGCAGAGAGAGTGTTGCAACACGACCTCTATGTCTGCTCTGATGAGATCCATTGTGATCTGGTGCTTGAGCCGGGCTTGCAACATATTCCCCTGGCCAGTCTTGGACCCGAAATTGCTGCCCGTACCATCACTCTGATGGCCCCCAGCAAAACCTACAATATCGCCGGGCTTGGCTGCTCCTTTGCCATTATCCCTAACCCTCAGCTTCGGCAACGGTTTATCAATGTTCGCAAAGGCATCGTGCCGGATGTCAATCTGCTGGGGTTCACTGCGACTGAGGCCGCCTATCGCCATGGAGATGAATGGAATCAATATCAGCTGCAGTATCTGCGCGAAAATCGTGATTATCTACTGACTGAGATCAACCAGATACCAGGACTGAGTTTGCTGCCAATTGAAGCAACTTATCTGGCCTGGATCGACGTATCCGCCGCCAAGCTAACCAACCCAGCGCATTTTTTTGAACAAGCTGGCGTTGGCATGTCACCCGGGCGAGACTTTGGCGATAGTCGGTTTATGCGTCTGAACTTCGGTTGCACCCGGGACATGCTCGAAGAAGCAGTGCGCCGTATCCGCGCAGCACTGGTGAATGAACTCCCCGCTTAGGGTTGTTTTTTGACCAAAGACAGTGGGCAGTCTTTGTCTTGCTCATGGTCACTTGCGTCAGAGTGAGCAGCATCGAGTTGTTTTTGTTGTGCCAGATTAAGGGTGAGAAAATCCATCCGGTTAGTCCCAATCGCATCCCTCACCACCACTGCGACTATCTCGGCGATACTGACATCACACCCGGTATCCAGGAAGTGCTTATGGTAAGTCAGGGTGATTTTGGCCCAGGCTTCCGGGCGAAACTGGCAGATAAAAGTATCCTTGAAGTATTTTTGCGCATCCGAAAAACACTCATCCACTAAAGACGAGGCATCCCCCAGCTCTGGTGCCATTAGCTGTAGACAAAAACAGGTTTGCTGACGAAGTTGTTCCAGTTCCGGCATCCAATCCTCCCATTGCATTAGGATGTAACCAGGCACCCTGCATACAATTTATACCTTTCTCAGACAGATTAGCCGGTTTTATGTTCACTGTCCTTCCAGGTAGCGTGCCCATTCAGGCTCGATTGAAATCAAAACTCAGAACCTCTGACAGTTCATCTGCCTCCATCAACAGCATCAACAACCGATCCAGCCCCAATGCGACACCAGCACAATCTGGCAAGCCCGCTTCCAACGCCTGCACCAGATTAATATCCAGCGGCCGTTGCGGCAGATCCCGTTGCGCACGATACTGCTGATCCGCCTGAAAACGACGTTTTTGTTCCGCTGGGTCAGTCAGTTCATGGTAGCCATTCGCCAACTCCACACCCTGTACAAACAGTTCGAACCGTGCGGCCACAGGCTTGCCCTGCCGCCCTGGGCGTACTCTTGCCAGCGCGGCCTGAGCAGCCGGATACTCATAAATAAACACCGCTGGAAAATGCGCTAAACGGGGCTCAATAATATGGCTGAACAGCAGATCCATCCAGGTTGCAGGATCATCATCATCCAGCTGGATATCCACATGCTGACAGGTGATCTGTTTCAACTCTGTCGCGGTCAATTCGGTCGGATCAATCCCCAGGTGCTGCTGAAACACATCCACATAGGTAAACCGTTCAACCCGGAAAAAACCCAACAGCGGTGCCAGCAAAGCCTCCACTTCATCCATCAGGTCCATATCGGTAAAACCCGGCCGGTACCACTCCAACATGGTGAATTCCGGATTATGACGCCTTCCAAACTCACCGTTACGAAACGCTTTGCAGATCTGATAAATGGGGCCACTCCCGGCAGCCAACAGCCGCTTCATGGCATATTCTGGCGAGGTTTGCAGATAGAGTGACTGCGTTTGCCCCCCCGCAGGCTGATAGCGTGTAGCAATACTATCGATATGAGGATCACTCACGGCATGGTGCGACATCAATGGCGTTTCAACTTCCAACACACTGCGGCGGGCAAAAAACTTACGAATACGGGATAGTAGTTCAGCCCGCTGCTGCATGGCGGCAATGGAAGCACTGGGTTGCCAATCTGGCATCAATTTTCTCCGAAAATAAAAACGGCAGCCGAAGCTGCCGTTTATCAACAACTGTTGCCGTTATGCGCGGGATACATAATCACCTGTACGGGTATCAATTTTCAGCACTTCGCCTTCATTGATAAACAGTGGCACACGAACCACAGCACCAGTACTCAGTGTGGCCGGTTTAGAACCGCCCTGAGCAGTGTCGCCTTTCAACCCTGGATCCGTTTCAACGACTTGTAGTTCAACAAAATTTGGCGGTGTCACAGAAATAGGATTGCCATTAAACAATGTCACCATAACCGTATCCTGCTCTTTCAGCCACAGTTTAGTGTCGCCAACTGCAGTGGCATCTGCCCCGACCTGTTCAAAGGTGGTCGGGTCCATGAAATACCACAGCTCACCATCAAAGTACGAATACTCCATATCCGTGTCCATCACGTCTGCGGTTTCAACACTTTCATTAGACTTAAAAGTACGCTCCCAAATCCGGCCGCTGAGCAGATTACGTAATTTCACCCGGGTAAATGCCTGGCCTTTGCCGGGTTTTACAAACTCAACGTCGACCATGGAGCAGGGGTCGCCATCGATCATGACTTTCATGCCATTTTTAAACTGGTTGGTAGAAACACTTGCCATAATATTCTCGGTACTTAAGTAAATGGGATGAGGCCTGCAAGTGGCCGCCACCGGAAAATTGACAGACATTCTACTTAAAAGCAGAATGCGAGCAACTTTTAGCCACCCCTTTTCCAGGCATTCATGAGCGCACCCATCTCTTTTGTCTCCAATGAGATTACGCCAAGCTGGCAAGAATTGCTCAGTCAATGCGTGGAAGACCCGGCGCAGCTGCTGTCACTACTGCATTTAGACAACGCGCTACTGCCCGCCGCGAAAGCTGCCAGCGAGCTGTTTCCCCTGCGTGTGCCAATGCCGTATCTGGCCCGCATAGAGCGAGGCAATCCACAGGACCCACTCTTGCTGCAAGTGTTGCCACTGCACTCAGAACTAATAACGGTATCCGGTTACAGCGCAGATCCACTGGGTGAGCAAGACGCCAACCCCGTACCTGGATTGATCCATAAATATAAAGGCCGGGTGCTGCTGATCCTGACGGGCGCCTGTGCCATCAATTGCCGCTACTGTTTTCGCCGTCACTTCCCGTATCAGGAAAACCGGCTTGGTCCGCAGCAATGGCAAAACATTATTGAGTATATTGCAGCTGACAACTCCATTCGAGAAGTGATCTTTTCCGGGGGCGACCCGCTGGCAACCCCGGATCAGCGTTTTTTCAGACTGCTGGATGACTTAGAACAAATTCCCCACCTGCAGCGGTTACGCATACACAGTCGTTTGCCGATTATGATCCCACAACGGATTAACGCCAACTTTTGTCAGCGCCTGCAACAAAGCCGATTGCAAACCGTCATGGTGATTCATGCGAATCATGCCAACGAACTTGATGAAGCTGTCGCCGAAGCACTGACAGCCCTGAAAAATGCCAATGTCATGCTGCTGAACCAGTCGGTATTACTGAAGGGCATCAACGACAGTGTGGCCGCGCTACAAGCGCTCTGCGAACGAGTATTTGCATTGGGTGTACTGCCCTACTATCTGTTTATCCTCGACCGGGTCAGCGGTGCGGCGCACTTTGCAATCAGCGATGACCAAGCGCGCAGACTGTTTAGCCAGTTACAGCAAGTACTGCCGGGATATTTGGTGCCAAGGCTGGCGAAAGAGATCGCAGGCCAGCCGTCTAAAACTCTGTTAGCACCGCTATAGTTACACACTTCCTCAGCACCGGTATCTGCTTTCACACTCGGTATGCTCACCTACAGCTGTTTATGCGGTACCACAAGTTCAGCGTAACCATCTCACTGCCTAAAACTTCATGCAGCTTTTATAGTGAGAGAAATTCATTGTCCTGCCGCAGCTGACTGGACTTCTGCTACCGCCCGCCTAAGGTGAAGTTACATGAGTTGGAAGCCATACCGACTCAGAGTTCACCCTCAACTTTAGGGAGGGCGTTGTCATGAACCCCCTGTCTCGTTTTACCCTCACTATACTGATTGCCCTATTTTGCCTGGCCAGTCAGCCACAGCTAAATGCCGAACCCACAGCAACACCCATCAAGGTCGTCTACCACATAGATGATGCCAGCGTAGGCCGTTTTGCACTGGCCATTGCTGCCGATCAGTTACAAACCAACCCGCAGATGCAAATTGCCATGGTGACCTATGCCGCCGGCGTCGACTTCCTGCTGCAAGATGCCAAAGACAGCAAAGGCCGGCCTTATGCCCCCGCAGTCCAGGCACTGCTGGAACAAGGCGTTGAGTTCAAAGTCTGCGCTGCTACCCTTAAGTTCAGAGATATCGCCAGGGACAGCGTGCTTACAGGCATGCAATTTGTTCCTGCTGGCACCTATGAAGTTATCCGCCTGCAAGCAGAAGAGGGCTATGTCTATCTAAAACCCTGACACACGTATCAAGTGCCTGGCTGATCAGCAACCAATCCAGCGGTGTCATTATGGGGTATTCGCAATGCAGATCCGCCAATGCAACTTACAGCTTGCCAATCATAGTGCTGGCCACAGTCAGATTGCCGTGAACTGTTTACCGTAATCAGCAGCATAGCTGTGCCGACCTGGCGGGGTATGACGCTGCATTACCTTTTAGGCGGCATCACTGGAAAAGCGGTGATATTACCCTTAGCCTCACTGATTTTCGCCACCCCTTCATGCTCAACCTGATCAATACGAATCACCGCATGGTTAGGGATATAAGAGCGTTGCACATCGGCAAACTGGCTTTTAAGTTTCTCTTCAGCGGGATCGACCAGCAGCTCTGAGTGATTACCAAACACAAACCCTTCCAGTTCAAGAAACCCCCACAGGTCACTCTGGTATACATGCCGAACATAGAGTTCATACACCTGGTCCTGATTCACAAACATAACCCGGTAGAGTCGTTTATCTTTGGCCATAAATACTGGCAGCTCCCTAATAACTGATTCAGCTGATTCGTGTCTGGCAGATATAGTGGCTAATGCGTCGATTTCAAGCGATTGAAGCCACTGACACCGGTATTTTGGCAAAGGTTTATATAAACTGATTCAGCTGTTCATTATCTGGTCGCTTGAGTATAATTTGCGGTTCGTTTTTCCCCGCCAGTCACCTGGCGGCATTATGATTGACCCAACACCAACAGGATTCCAATGGCCAAGAAGCTGTTCATCAAAACCCACGGCTGCCAGATGAATGAGTACGACTCTTCCCGCATGGCAGACTTGCTCGGTGAAAGCCACCAACTCGAGCTGACCGACAACGCTGACGAAGCCGATGTGCTGCTGCTCAACACCTGCTCTATCCGCGAAAAGGCACAAGAAAAGGTGTTTCATCAGCTGGGGCGCTGGCGCAAGCTGAAAGAGAAGAATCCTGAACTAAAAATTGGCGTTGGCGGCTGTGTTGCCAGTCAAGAAGGCACCAACATTCTTGATCGCGCACCCTATGTCGATATGATTTTTGGTCCGCAAACCCTGCATCGCTTGCCGGAAATGATTAACCAAAGCGAACATGGCGGCGTTGGCATTGTCGATGTTTCCTTCCCGGAGATCGAAAAATTCGATCACCTGCCAGCCCCGCGTGTCGAAGGCGCTGAAGCCTTTGTCTCTGTCATGGAAGGCTGCTCCAAGTACTGCACCTTCTGCGTCGTGCCATATACCCGCGGCGAAGAGGTCAGCCGCCCGCTGGATGATGTGATTACTGAATGCGTTGAACTGGCTGAACAGGGCGTGCGTGAAATAAACCTGCTGGGGCAAAATGTAAATGCTTACTATGGCGCTACCCACGACGGTGACACCGCAGACCTGGCTGAATTAATCCGCACTGTGGCAGGCATTCAGGGTATCGACCGCATCCGCTTCACCACCAGCCACCCGGTAGAGTTCAGCGACAGCCTGATTCAGGCCTACGCCGATGTGCCTGAACTAGTTAACTTTCTGCACCTGCCGGTACAGAGTGGCTCTGACCGTATTCTGATGGCCATGAAACGCGGGCATACCGCACTGGAGTATAAATCCCGGATCCGAAAACTCCGTCAGATCAGGCCAGATATCTGCATCTCTTCTGATTTTATTGTCGGCTTCCCCAACGAGAGCGATGCCGACTTTGAAGCCACCATGAACCTGATTCAGGATATCGATTTCGATAACAGTTACAGCTTTATCTACAGCCGCCGGCCGGGCACTCCCGCAGCCGACCTACCAGACAACATCGATGATGAAACCAAAAAACAACGCCTGAAAATCCTGCAGACTCGCATCAATCAACAGGCAGCACATATCAGTCGCCGCATGGTAGGTTCAGTGCAGCGAATCCTGGTGAACGGTTATTCGAAAAAAGATCCGGGCCAGTTATCCGGACGCACCGAAAATAACCGCGTAGTCAACTTCCGTTGCGACAATCCCGATCTCATCGGGCATTTTGCCGATGTCAAAATCGCTGCGGCCTACGCCAACTCGTTGCTGGGTGAACTTATCAGTTCAGAGCTGGACAATAACTTCCAACAGAAGGCCGGATAATCCTTGAGCCACCTACACTCAACCCAATTGACCCTGACGCCCGATGACAGTCGCTGTCTGGCGCTGCTGTGCGGGCCATTCAACGAATACCTTAAGCTGATTGAACAACGCCTTGGTATTGAAATTCGCAATCATGGCCACGATTTCCAGTTACTGGGTGAACAACCCAGGGTCGCTGCGGGTAAAACGTTACTGGTGCAGCTGTATCAACAGCTCCAGCAAGGCGACAGCATTGGGCCTGAGCAGATTCACCTGCAACTGCAGCAGACCGGTATCGAAGCACCTGTAGCCACCGAGACTGAGCATGGCAGCGTCGTTATCCACACCAAGAAAACACTGATCCGCCCGCGAGGCGAGAACCAGACCGGTTATGTACGCTCTATTCGCACTCAGGATATCAACTTCGGGATTGGGCCGGCAGGCACCGGCAAGACCTATCTGGCGGTCGCCTGCGCGGTTGATGCTCTGGAACGTGAAGAGGTTGCCCGCATTCTCCTGGTACGCCCAGCGGTGGAAGCCGGTGAAAAACTGGGCTTTCTGCCAGGAGACCTGAGCCAGAAAGTCGACCCTTATCTGCGTCCTCTGTATGACGCACTTTACGAAATGCTGGGTTTTGAACGGGTTGGCAAACTGATCGAGCGCAATATTATTGAAGTCGCGCCACTGGCCTATATGCGTGGCCGAACCCTGAACAATGCTTTTGTTATTCTGGATGAAAGTCAGAACACCACCCGGGAGCAGATGAAAATGTTTCTGACCCGTATTGGATTTGGTTCGACTGCCGTCATCACCGGCGATGTCACCCAGATAGATCTCCCCAAAGGCACCCGCTCCGGACTATTGCATGCCAGCGAAGTATTAAAAGGCGTTGAAGGCATCGGTTTTACTCGCTTTACCGCCAATGACGTCGTACGCCATCCACTGGTGCAGCATATCGTGCGGGCCTATGACCGGTTCGAAAAACAGGAGCAGTCCTCCTCATGAGCACCCATACCGAGGTGCAGTATCAGATCGACGAGACAGGCCTGCCCACCCCTGAACAGTTGGCGCAATGGGTGAATGCCGCACTGGCAGAACGTCACGAAGGCGGTGAGCTGTGTATACGTATCGTTGATAAGACTGAAAGTCAGCACCTCAACAGTACCTACCGCCATAAAGATAAACCCACCAATGTTCTATCATTCCCATTTGAAGTCCCCGAAGGTATCCCGTTGGATATTCTCGGCGACCTGGTGATTTGTGCCGATGTCGTGGCAGAAGAAGCCGCCGAGCAGGGCAAAGCGTCTAAGGATCACTGGGCACATATGGTGATACATGGGTGCTTGCATCTGCTTGGATTCGACCATATAAATGAAACAGAGGCCGAAGAGATGGAGGCGCTGGAGCGCCAGATCTTGGCTGGCCTTAACATTGCCGATCCATATCGGTAACCGATTTACCTACAGAGAGGAAACCATAATTCGCATGAGCGATGATCGATCGGGACAACCCCGAAGCTGGCTAAGCCGGCTGACCCACGCGTTTTCCGATGAACCCCGTAGTCGTGAAGACCTGCTGACAGACCTGCGGCAGGCCAGCGATGACAACCTGCTGGATACCGAAGCATTAACCATTATCGAAGGCGCCATGCAGGTGTCTGACATGCAGGTTCGGGATGTCATGCTCCCTCGCTCACAAATGGTAGTAGTGGATGCCAACCAGACACCACGCGAATTCCTCCCTGTCATTATTTCCAGTGCCCACTCCCGTTTCCCGGTCATTGGAGAAAATCCTGATGAGATTACCGGGGTTTTGCTGGCTAAAGATCTGCTACCCATGATTCTGGAAGGCGATCCCGAACAGTTTGATCTGCAAAGTAAACTGCGCCCGGCCACGTTTATTCCCGAATCCAAACGCCTTAATGTGTTGCTGAAAGAGTTCCGTGTTACCCGCAATCATATGGCGATTGTAATGGACGAATATGGCTGTGTTTCGGGCCTGATTACCATCGAAGATGTATTGGAACAGATCGTCGGCGAAATCGAAGACGAACATGAC
Source organism: Pontibacter sp. JAM-7 (assembly GCF_048548695.2). NCBI lineage: Bacteria > Pseudomonadati > Bacteroidota > Cytophagia > Cytophagales > Hymenobacteraceae > Pontibacter > Pontibacter sp. JAM-7. The sequence continues at coordinate 162,834 of NZ_JBLYIF020000003.1, read as the reverse complement.
GAAGATGATGATGATGGTCAGATCAAACCTTTCCAGGAAAACGCCTATATCGTCAAAGCCCTGACCCCGATAGAAGATTTCAACAGCTACTTTGACACCGGCTTGCCAGATGACCAGTTTGATACCATTGGCGGCTTGGTCACCCAACACTTCAGCCGACTGCCGAAAAAAGACGAAAGCGTTGAAGTCGATGGCTTCATTTTTAAAGTACTGTCCGCCGATAACCGGCGCATCCGCCTGCTTCAGGTCAGCCGTTGTAACTGAGTCAATTATGCCGCTTCGCATCCTCATCTGTCTGCTTGGCGGCTTGCTCACCACCCTGGCGTTAGCACCCTTATCCTGGGTCTGGCTGGCCCCCTTGGCCCCTCTCTGCCTGTACTGGGCACTGCGCGATACCTCACCAAAGCAAGCAGCACTGCTCGGCTGGCTGTATGGCTGTGCATTTTTTGGTAGTGGGGTGTCCTGGGTATTTGTCAGTATCTACGAACATAGCCAGACACCACTGCTGATCGCCTGTTTGCTGACACTGCTTTTCGTGACCTCCCTGGCGCTGTTATTCGCCATTCAGGGCTATATCTGGCGGCGCTGGTTCAGTCGCCACGTTGCCGCTTTTGGTTTTATCGGCTGCTGGTTACTGCTCGAGTGGCTGCGCAGCTGGTTATTTACCGGCTTCCCATGGCTATATCTTGGCTATGCGACGCTGGACACACCCTTGGCGGGATGGCTGCCACTGGGCGGTGTATGGCTGGCAAGCCTGATGATCACATTCATGGGCATGGGTATCGGTCTGGCCTGCCTGCAACGCCAACCGGCCTGGTTACTCCTGAGTATCCTGCCCTTTACCAGCGTACTGCTGCCAAAGCAGTGGACCGAAACTGCCCCTGAAACCCTGCGGCTGGCATTAGTACAACCCAACATCCCACAAAATGATAAATGGCAGCCAGCCAATCGAGACTGGATCCTGCAACGGTATATCAAGCTTAGTCAATCCCAGACTGACCAGCAGTTAATTGTCTGGCCGGAAACCGCTATACCCGCATTTTTCAGCCAAGTGGTCGAGCCACTCGCGCCATTGCTGAACCACCTGGATGAACATGCCGTTACCCTGCTCAGTGGCATGCCTACCATGAGCCCGGACCCCACGCAGCCCAGAGGCTACCGGGTACATAACAGCCTGGTGTTACTCACAGGCAACACCGGCACCTATCACAAACAGCGCCTGGTACCCTTCGGTGAGTACCTGCCGCTGGAAAACTGGCTGCGTGGCTTAATCAGTTTCTTTAACCTGCCCATGTCCAGTTTTGCTCTGCCACAACAATCGCAGACCACTCTACAGGTGCAGGGCATGAAACTCAGCGCTGCAATCTGTTATGAAATTGCGTACCCAGGACTGGTACGAGAGATGAGCCGCCAGGCAGACTTCCTGCTTACCGTGTCCAACGATAGCTGGTTTGGTAACTCCATCGCCCCGGCACAACACTTACAGATCGCCCGGGCACGGGCAGCGGAAAACGGCCGTTGGCTGATTCGCGGCACCAATAACGGCATTACCGCCTTGGTTAACCCGGCAGGCAAAGTCATTGCACAGCTACCGCAATTTGAAATGGGGGTACTGCGGGGCGAGGTACAGAAAATGCGCGGCCAGACCCCTTACCAGTGGCTTGGCGATTGGCCGCTGCTAGCAATGATTGTCTTGCTGCTGATGGTAAGTATACGCCGTCCGGCTATTCGCCAGGGCGACTGAAAAACCGCTCACCACATTTGCCACAAGGCTGCAGCTTGCCTGTCTTGACCAATATCTGCTCAGCGCCACAACCCAGGCAATGCAGCGTACCCGCGGTCGCCAGTTCACCTGCCATATACTGCTCATCTGCGTGCCCAATGCGTTCGCGCAACTCTTCATGAGCAACCCGGGTCTGATCCGCCACTTTAGTCAGCAATCCGGCCAGGGTGCCCTCCAATGCATCAAGATCAAACTTTAACCATGCCGCAATGCCACGCCCGGTTTCATGGGCGTAAAATCCCATGGTTTTCAGGTCCCGCTGTAAATAAGCCGTCAGCAAAGACAACTCATCCTTGGTCATCTCCTCGGCGGCCAGCTCCAGCTCCGCCGCCTCACGGATCTGCTCTTGCAGCACATCCCACGACTGAACCTCTGCCTGTTCCAGCGTACGAGTCAGACGTTGCAATACACGATCATAATCTTTTGCCGACAATTGGCTGTTTTTGTTGGTTTTATTGTCCATAAATAGACTCCACACCGGGATCGGCTCTGTTGGCTGTGATGTATATATTGTATCCTATGCCAGATTTTTCGATTCAACATTTGATCGGCGTCAGCCAGATGCCGGTTTGCAGCCCCAGGCCTGACGACAAGCGTAATGAACGAACACTACAGCCCCTCTGATATTGAAGCCCAAATCCAGACTTATTGGGAAGAACAAGACAGTTTCACCTGCACCGAAGATCCGGATCGCGAGAAATTCTACTGTCTATCCATGTTCCCCTACCCCAGCGGCCGACTGCACATGGGGCACGTGCGCAATTACACCATTGGCGACGTAGTCTCCCGCTACCAGCGAATGCAGGGGAAGAATGTACTGCAACCCATGGGCTGGGACGCATTTGGTCTACCCGCTGAAAATGCCGCCATGAAAAACAAGGTCGCGCCGGCCAAATGGACCTATGAAAACGTTAGCTACATGCGTGACCAGCTCAAGCAGCTTGGCTTTGGTTACGACTGGAACCGTGAACTGGCCACCTGCCACCCGGAATACTACCGCTGGGAGCAATGGTTCTTTACCCGGCTGATGAAAAAAGGCCTGGTTTACAAAAAAGAAGCCGAAGTAAACTGGGATCCGGTAGATCAGACTGTATTGGCCAACGAACAGGTCATTGATGGCTGCGGCTGGCGTTCAGGGGCACCTGTCGAACGCAAAAAAATTCCGCAGTGGTTCCTGAAAATCACTGATTATGCAGAACAACTGCTCGCCGATCTGGATCAGCTGGATCAATGGCCTGAGCAAGTTCGCACCATGCAGAAAAACTGGATTGGTCGCTCCGAAGGCGTTGACCTGGTATTCCACGTCGCAGATTTTGGCGATTTAGATGTCTTTACCACCCGCCCCGATACCCTGATGGGGGTGACCTATGTTGCCGTTGCCAGCCAACACCCGCTGGCACTGAAAGCTGCCGCAAATAACGCAGAGCTGGCAGCATTTATAGAAGAGTGCCGCCATACCAAAGTTGCCGAAGCAGATCTGGCGACCATGGAGAAAAAAGGTATGCCCCTGGGCATCGAAGCGGTCCATCCTCTGACCGGTGAAACAGTCCCGGTCTGGACCGCCAACTTTGTCCTGATGGATTACGGTTCCGGTGCGGTTATGTCAGTACCCGCCCATGACCAGCGTGACTGGGAGTTTGCCCACAAATACAGCCTGCCAGTTAAACAGGTCATTCGTCCGACTGACGACCGCGTTATCAATATCGACCAAGAAGCCTTCACCGACAAAGGCGTGCTGGTCAATTCCGGCGACTATGACGACCTTGAATTTGATGTTGCTTTTAAAGCGATTGCCACAGACCTGGAAGCCAAACGCAAAGGTCGCGTGACTGTCAATTTCCGGCTGCGTGACTGGGGCGTATCCCGCCAACGCTATTGGGGCACCCCTATTCCGGTTATCAACTGCGCTGACTGCGGCTCTGTACCAGTGCCGGAAGACCAATTGCCCGTCGTGTTACCGGAAGAGGTTGAGTTTGACGGTTCAGGCTCGCCTATCAAAAAAATGGCTTCGTTTATCGAGACCAACTGCCCTGAATGCGGCGGTACAGCTGAGCGGGAAACCGACACCTTCGATACCTTTATGGAATCGTCCTGGTATTACGCACGATACGCCTGCCGTGGTACAGAAAACGCCATGCTCGACCCGGATAAAGCCAACTACTGGCTGCCGGTCGATCAATACATTGGCGGTATCGAACACGCCATTCTGCACCTGCTTTATTCACGCTTTTTCCACAAACTGATGCGCGATGAGGGGCTGGTCAACAGCGATGAACCATTCCAGCGTTTGCTGTGCCAAGGCATGGTACTGGCAGAAACCTTCTACCGGGAAAACACCAACGGTAGCCAGGACTGGATTGCACCGACCGATGTTGAAGTAGAGACCGACGATAAAGGCCGCCTGATCAGTGCCCGCCACAAAACTGACGGCGAGCCAGTACTGTCTGCTGGCATGTCGAAAATGTCGAAATCGAAAAATAACGGTATTGACCCACAGGTAATGATTGACCGCTATGGTGCCGACACGGTGCGCTTATTTATGATGTTTGCTGCGCCACCGGAACAATCACTGGAGTGGTCCGACAGTGGCGTAGAGGGCGCGCACCGCTTCTTGCGCCGCTTGTGGAAGCAGGCATTTGATCATCTGGCCACAGGCGCACCGGTAACACCGCTGAACATTCCTTCAGACCTGACTGAGACACAACAGGATCTGCGCCGTAAAGTGCATGAAACTATCCAGAAAGTGTCAGACGATGTAGAACGCCGCCAGACATTCAATACCGCCATTGCAGCGGTGATGGAACTGTCCAATAGCATCGGCCGATTTGTCGATGTCAGCGAACAGGGGCGCGCCGTAACTCAGGAAGCGCTGGAAGCCGCAATTAAACTGCTGTCACCGATTGTGCCGCATATCAGCCAACAGCTCTGGCAAGAACTGGGACACTCCAGTAATCTGCTACAAAGCAGCTGGCCCGAAGTGGATGAAAGCGCACTGGTACGCTCCACATTGGAAATGGTCGTTCAAGTCAACGGTAAGGTACGCAGCAAAATTTCGGTTGCCGCCGATGCCGACCAGGACGTGGTGTTGCATACCGCTCTAGCGGATAGCAACGTACAGAAGCATATCGGTGATAAGGCTATCCGCAAGAAAATTGTAGTGCCGGGTCGCCTGGTGAATATTGTTGTCGGTTAAGGAGCAACAAATGAAAATCCGCATGTTTTCCCGTCCTCTGTGCCTACTACTGATAGCCGGCATGGTAAGCCTGATAAGCGCCTGTGGATTTCATTTGCGTGGTGCGCAGGACGTGCCGGCAGATAAACAAAGCGTTACCCTGCAGGTAATGTCTGCCTCATCAGAGCTACTAGAGAGCCTGCGTGATAATCTGCGTTATAACGACATTGAACAGCGTACCGGCGCACCCTACCGTATCGTGCTGCTTTCCAGCCGTTACAAGCGCCGTGCGGTGAGCTTGTCCAACGGCTCCGAAGTCGACGAATATGAACTGTCACTGCTCGTCACTTTTCATATCGCCGACAGTGAAGGCAACCCTTTGACCGAAGATATTCGCCTGCAACAGGAGCGGGTGTATACCTACAACCGTAATGCGGCGGCCGCCAGTTCTGAGCAGGAAAGACTGTTCAAACAAGAACTGCACGAGTCTGTCGCGCAAAGCATCCTGCGCCGTTATCTTGCCAGCGGCAACCAGTAACCCGCATGAAAATTCGCCCTGATCAGCTCACCGGCCAGTTAAAAAAACAGACTGCGCCGGTATACCTGCTGACCGGTGACGAACCCCTGCTACGGGAAGAAGCACTGGACCAACTGCGCCAACATCTGCAGCAACAAGGCTTTAGCGAACGTGAAGTCATGCATATTGATGGCAGTTTCAGTGTCGATGCGCTGCTGCAAAGCACCAGCAACCTGTCGCTGTTTGCCGAGCAGAAAATTATCGAATTACGCTTTGCCAGCCACAAACCCAATAAGCAGGCCAGCGAGGTACTCTGCCGCTATCTTGAAGATCCTCCACAGGACAATGTACTGCTGATCACCGCAGACAAGCTGGATGGTGCGGGCAAAAAAAGCGCCTGGTTTAAAGCCATTGATAAACAGGGAGTCATTGTTGAGATCTGGCCTGTAGACCTGGCACAGCTACCGAATTGGCTCCAGCAACGCGCCGCCAAGTTGGGACTGCAACTGGAACAGGACGCGGTACAATTACTGTGCGACCGGATTGAAGGCAACTTACTGGCCGCTGATCAGGAGTTGCACAAACTCAGTCTATTATTCGGCCAGCAACCGATCAGTGCCGATATCATCACAGATGCGGTATCTGACAGCTCCCGCTACGATATCTACGGCCTGACCGACACCATGCTACGGGGTGACGCCAGCCGCAGCTTAAAAATTCTCAACGTTTTACAACAGGATGGCACTGAGCTGCCGGTAGTATTATGGGCGGTCAGTCGAGAAATCCGCGCCTTGAGCGCAGTAAAACAGGCACAGCAGCACGGCCAGAACTTTGATACCGTCTGCCAGCGAGAAAAGATCTGGGGAGCCCGCAAAGGGTTGATCCGCCAGGCACTGCGGCGGGTCACCGATCAATCACTCGAACAATCCCTCGCCCAGGCAGCCATCATTGATCGCATCATAAAAGGCTTGCACCGCGGCGATGGCTGGCTCGAAATCAGCCGTATCTGCATGACACTGGCAGGTAAACCGTTGGCACTCAGTCACAACCTCTGAGTCCGTTACTGGCTGCAAGTCGACGACGATGCTACCATCCAGAAAAAAAAAGAATCCTCGTATGTTAAGAATCAACCTGGGGCTGCTCTGCGGGACGCTGCTTTTTCTCGGCGGCTGCGGCACTGATGATCCGCGCAAAATGACTTCCGGCGAAGAGCTGTACCAGTATTATTGCCAATCCTGTCATGCCAAAGGCAACCCCGGTGCACATTTCGAATTAAGTCGCACCCACCCGCCATTACAGTCGCACCAAGTGTTACTGCTGTTCCGCTATGGCTACCGCGCGGGAGATGAAGTTCACCAGATGCCCCAGTTCGACCTGCTCAATGATCAGCAGAGCAACGCGCTGACTGAGTATGTTGTAAAGCTGCTGCATCAGCCCAATACATCAGACTGAAGTAACCTCAGTATTAACACCTGACATCAACCGTATTATCTCTGGCTATCAGATACTACAAAACCCTTAACGCTAACGGTACTAAATCAGCCGGTTTTCCAGCTTAGTGGCACCCGTCAGATTGGCATGTAACGGACAGCGATGGCAGACCTTATCCAAAAACGCCTGTTTCTCCTCAACTGACAACTCCGCATCAATCTGCGCCTCGATTAGGATTCGGGTAAACCCCACCGGGGCCTCAGGTGAACGTCCCATCAACCCATCCATATCAATATCACCAGAAACCTTAACCTCAATGCTATGCAGCTTTATCCGATCCTGGTGCGCCACAATCTTAGCCACAGTGCCGATACAGCCGGTCATGGCAAACAGGAAATATTCCAGCGGGGTAGGCCCCTGATCCTGACCACCACCGTGTTTAGGTTGGTCAATCAACACCTGGTGCTGCCGAATAACAGCTGGCATCTGCCAACCCTGTTCAAGTCTCGACTGAACTTCAAGCTGTTTAGTATTGGCCATAACCATCCCTTATTAAATAAGCTATACCTAATATTATACAAGCCTGGGCAGTGATGACTTGATGCAGAACAGGTTTTTGGCACATTAAAAAGGAGCCCAATGGCTCCTTTTTAATGCACTGCAATTTCAGCCGCGAATCACTCCGGCCCCCAAATCAGTCGCCCGCCGCAATTTTAAGAACCTTCGCTTTGTCCACGGGAGTGATCTGATGTGGTTTCATAAAGTTATCCGCGTACTGCTGATACACCTCTTCAGTCACAAACAGGGTAAACAGCTCACCATCGATATGCTGGTCACGGGCCATAAATGCCATGATGCGCAGTGACTCTTCCAGTGTTTTGCTTTCCTTGTAAGGCCGGTCAGCAGCGGTCAGCGCCTCGAAAATATCAGCCAGCGCCATAATCTTTTCAGGAACACTCAGATGACCCGCTTTGAGGCCTCGCGGATAACCGCTTCCGTCCATTTTTTCATGATGATTACCAGCGATATCCGGGACTTTTTTCAGGCTTGCCGGCAACGGCAATGAGGACAACATACAGATGGTCTGAACAATATGATCATTGATCTTGAAGCGCTCTTCCGTCGTCAGGGTACCGCGCTGAATGCCTAGATTGTAGAGTTCACCAAGGTTGAATGCCTGCTCCGGCAGCGCCATATCAAACCCCCAAATATTCTCCGGATTATCACGTTCAACCGGCGGTCGCTTACCACTCCAGGGCACAATATGATCTACCCGGTCTGCCAGTAGGGTCTCCGTCACTGGCAATGTCAAAGCCTCACCGGATGGCAGACGACTCATTTCATCGCGGGACAAGCCCAAACGGCTATCAAAGTGACGCTGCCATGTGCGCTGCCCTATCTGCTGCAACTGCTCGATATCCTCAGGCTGCATAAATTCGCCTCCAAGGTTGGCTGCTGCCACAAAAGCAAACTCGTGCTGTAACGTCTGCTGTAGCTGCTCCCGCTCAGCGGCGAGTACTTCCGCATCGCCTCCTGCCTGAAGCCCCTTAAGGTAAGCTATATCAGCATCCCGCCATAGCACCTCAAAGCGGGTACGCACCTCATGTATGCGGTTATAAATCGTTTCCAGTTTGGTTGCTTTATCCACCACATATTCCGGACTGGTGATTTTACCGCAGTCATGCAACATGGCCGCTATGCGGAATTCATAGCGCTCCTCTTCATCCATACTGAAATCGGTAAAGGGCTGCTGCTGGCTGTTTTCCGCAGCATCCAGTAGCAAGCTGGCAAGCTCGGGCACCCGCTGACAATGCCCTCCGGTATAAGGTGATTTGGCATCAATCGTATCGGCCAACAATTTGATAATGGCGTCGATCAGATTACGCTGAACCTCAACCTGGCGCCGGGTTTCTATGGCCGTAGCGGCTGAACCGGACATCTCGGTAATAAACCGGCGGTGTGAGCGCTCATACTGCGCTGCCAGGTCTGGCATCTTCAAGCCCAGCACTCCTACTGGCTGGCCTTCACGATCCAGCAGCGCCGTGGTCAATATGTTGTTTTTCTCATCGCCAAACATTGCCCGCACGCAGGAACGAAGGCCTTCTGGATTACAATTTTCACAAGTCAGCTGTGGCTGAGCATCAGGCAGGTCCGCCTGACTAGCCAATGTCAGGGTACAGGCCTCTTCATCCAGCAGGTAAATAACCCCACCGTTGGCTGTAGTGCTCTCTTTCAGGTGAAAAGTCACCTGCTCCAGCATGCGGTCCAGATTTTTTTCCCGGGCTAAAGTACGGCTAATCTTCTGGAAATGCACGATGGTGCCGGCCATATGTGACAACACCCGACTGAGTTCATTAACCTCAGCAATATGCGACTGGGTGCTCGCTGGCTGACTGAAATCAAAAGAGGCAAAATTCTCTATTTCACGCGACAGTCGACCAAAGGGCTGGAATATTTTGCGACCCAGCAAAGAGGCTAAGAGTAACAACACCAGAATAATCAGACCGGTCCAACGCAGCTGCAGCCACGCTCCCGACTTAGCATCCGCCAGCAACTCTTCCGCGGGTATTGCGATCATCAGTTTTAGTTCGGATCCCGCCAGGGTTGCCAGTGGCACCCATAATCCATACCACTCTCCCCCGGCCATCTGTAAATACTTAATAGTATCCGCTGGCAACGCTGCTGCCGAAGCCAAACGATGTAACACAGGCTGGGTTAACTCTTTGGTATGTGCCAGGCGCAGAGAACCTTCCACCGTGGTATGCACCAGCTGAGAAAGGTCCGGGTAAGCGATAATGCTTCCCTTATCATTCACTACCGCCAGCTCAGTACCGTCAGTCAACCGGAGTTTACCGAGGAACATTGACAAGTCCTCTACGGAGGCATCCAGACCGATTACCGTACCCGTTCCCGGATCCTGTTTCGCCAATGTCAGGCCGATTTCACCGGAGGTAAAAAATACATAAGGGTGGGTCAGGATAGTTTGTTGAGCATCGGACTGACTGGCTTGCTGAAACCATGCCCGGGAACGGGGATCAAATGCATAATCGGCTTGAGACGCAGACTCAAGTAACGTCAGATATTGGTCGTAAAAATGCCACTGGCCCTGAGCATCTTTAGCCGGGCTGCGTTCTACACTTTGCACCATATAGGCAGCATTGTCCGGTGCCATGACACTACTGGCAATTTTCTGGTTACGCAAAGAGCGGACCAGAAAGAAACTGCCATCGGGATAACCGGCATAGACTGAGCTGACAACCGGATGCGTCCGCAATACTTCAACCAGCAATGCCAAACTCTGGTTCCGTTGTGTCAGGGTTTCCGCCCCAGCCAAAGGGTCATGAATTAACAGGCTCAGAGTTGAATCAAGTGGACTGATCACCCTCAGCATCTGGAGGTCTATATTTTCACCCAGTTGCTGGGCCGATTTTGCTGAAGCCTGCAGCAGTAACGAGCGACTGCTGTAATAGGAATTCCCCACCAACATCAGGCTGACCAATAGAGTACTGACAATCAATACACCACTGAGCACCGTCTGTAATGACAGTTCAAAGGATCTCTTGTCAGCCATATGCCTCCCTGACAGCCTACCGCACCGGCTCAAGGGACCCGGTGCTTTCCTTCATAACATGTTCCGGCTTAGCGCCACAGCTTGTGATGCTAACTGACAGATTCGCCTTTTGCCTGCAGATCAGCATGGTACGAAGACCTTACTAACGGCCCACAAGCAGCGTGCTTAAAGCCCAGCTCTTTGGCAATACGACTGAATTCGTCAAACTCATCCGGAGTCACAAAACGCTCTACTTTGAGGTGATCACGGCTTGGCTGCAGATACTGGCCTATGGTCAGCATATCCACATCATGGGCACGCAGGTCTTTCATCACCTGAATGATCTCTTCATTGGTTTCACCAATGCCTACCATCAAGCCAGACTTGGTACGCACATCAGGGTTACGCGCTTTGTACTGTTTCAGCAGATCCAGCGACCACTGGTAATCAGAACCGGGACGCACTGCCTGATAAAGACGGGGCACGGTTTCCATATTGTGGTTAAACACATCCGGTGGCGTCTCAGTAAGAATATCCACGGCGATATCCATACGACCCCGGAAGTCCGGCACCAAGATTTCCATCTGAATAGTGGGCACACGGCTGCGGGTTTCAGTGATGCAACTGGCAAAATGCGCAGCGCCACCATCACGCAGGTCATCACGGTCGACAGAGGTAACGACCACATACTTCAGTTCCATGTCGGCAATCGCTTCTGCCAGCTCCCGCGGCTCATTCTCAGCCAGTGGATTGGGGCGCCCATGCGCCACATCGCAGAATGGGCAGCGACGGGTACATATATCACCCATAATCATGAAGGTTGCGGTGCCATGGCTAAAACATTCACCCAAATTTGGGCAACTAGCTTCTTCACATACTGAAGCCAGTTTATGCTTACGCAACTTGTCCTTGATGCTCTGCACCTTGGCATTCGATCCCATTCGCACACGCAGCCAGTCTGGCTTGCGGGGCATATCTTCCTTGGCGGTGGGAATCACTTTAACGGGGATGCGGTCTACCTTATCGGCACCGCGAAGTTTAACGCCCTGTTCCACTCGACGCGGCGAGTTGGAGGCGGCTTGTTTTTCACTAATTTCGGACATGTATTATTAATCCAGCTCGGTTGTTCGGGACACTTCGCTATACCCGATACGTCTTGTTAAACAGTCCAGCAGCCGTTCTGTTGCGACTGTCTGATCTAGGTTATCTACATGGTGACTTAGCTGTGTCATGTTCATTCCGGCATAACCACAGGGGTTGATACGCAGGAACGGCGTTAAATCCATATCTAGATTTAACGCCAGACCATGAAACGAACAGCCACGGCGTACCCGTAGACCCAACGACGCTATCTTGCTCCCATCAACATACACTCCCGGCGCATCCGGCCTGGCGTATGCTTCGACCTGGTAGGTCTCTAGCATGTCGATAATTGCCTGCTCCATATGGCTGACAATCTCTCGCACACCGATTTTTTTTCGTTTTAAATTGATCATCAGGTAGACCACTGCCTGGCCCGGCCCGTGATAAGTCACCTGACCACCACGATCTACCTGTACCACAGGAATCTCTCCCGGCTGCAGCAGGTGCTCTTCTTTACCAGCCTGGCCCTGAGTGAAAACCGGTGTATGCTGCACCGCCCAGATTTCATCAATCGCCGTGTCATCACGGGTGTTGGTGAAGGCCTGCATTTTCTGCCAGACTGGCTCGTAAGACTGTAACCCTAACTGCCGGATCAGAAGCTGTGATTTAAGCATCAGATTACCATGTGTACCCGGTCAGAGGCTATCAGCGCTTCATGCAGCGCCTTAAGCTGATCTACCCCGGTGGCGGTAATATTAAACCGCACTGATCGGAAGCGACCATTCCGGCTATCCTGAATGGTCACAGTTTCCATATCAAAATCAGCCACATGCAACTGCACAATCTCAATAACAAAGCCCCGTAAATCGCCCTTATTACTGCCCACTACCTTAATCGGGTAGTTGTCACAGGGAAATTCAATTTTGGGTGCATCCTGAGGTGTTTCTGACATACTTCAGCTTACCTGTGTTTCACCGGACATCAGTCGGTGCTGATAATCCGTAAAGAGTTCAAACATACGTGCCCATAGCGGGCCTTTATTGCCATCGCCTATTGTAACACCGTCCACAGCCACCACCGGAATAATCCCCCGGGTGGAGCTACTGATCCATACCTCATCTGCCGCCAGTAGCTGAGCATAGTCAACATCCACTTCCTGATACTGAATGGCATTGGCATCTGCCAATTGCAGCACCAGCTCGCGCGTGATGCCACCGAGAATCTCAGAGCTACGCTTAGGCGTATAGAGGACGCCACGTTTAACCAGAAACAGGTTGCAACTTGATCCCTCGGTCAGCAGACCATTGCGCGACAAAAGGGCTTCATCAGCCCCCTGATCCTTAGCCTGATGCAGCACCAGAATATTGGGTAGCAGGCAGGTGGATTTAATATCACAACGGTGCCAACGCAAATCCTCAGTGACAACGGCACGAATCGGAGTCACCTGTTCAGGACCGGCTAACCAGATATCTTTAATTTCCGCACAGCAGGCAAACACCGTGGCTTGCATATCCTCAGCATATGCATGACTGCGACGCCCCATATCTCCCCGGGTCACCTGCAGGTATACCTGCAGATTACCACCACCATTAAGTTCCACCAGGCGATTCAGCACGGTTTCCCAGTCCAGCGATGCATTGATACGTACCGCCCTTAAACTGTGATTCAGACGATCAATATGTTCCTGCAGACGAAAGCCCACCCCCTGATAAAACGGGATCACCTCATATACGCTGTCACCGAACAAAAAGCCCCGGTCAAACACCGATATTTTTGCTTCTGATTCAGGCAGGTAATTACCGTTAAGATATACAGTAGTCATGGTCATAAACAGAAATGCCCACATCCTCTAAGATGCGGGCACTCCAGCCAATTTAAAGTCCTGTTATGTAAGTTCGGGATTACCCGATCAAGCTGGTCACAAATAACAGTATGGCATGCCAGATACGTTTCATCAGGCCACCTTCGTTGACTGAGTTCAACGCAACTAAAGGCACTTCGGCAACGGCTTCACCCTCGAGCGTCACCCGTACCTTGCCGTAAACCTGCCCCTGCTCAACCGGTGCTTTAATAACACGGTCGATATCCATAGTAGCTTCCAGCTTATCGGCCTGACCGCGGGGAATGGTCACAAACAGTGGCTGGTCTATGCCGATATTGACCTGATTCTGCGCGCCGGACCACACCTTAGCGGTATTCAATACCTTGTCAGCATCATAAAGTTTATGGGTACGATAATAGCGAAACGCATACGACAGCAGCTTTTGGCTCTCCCGCGCGCGGGCTTCCTCATCACTGGTGCCCATAACCACCGTAATCAGCCGCATACCATCACGTTCTGCTGATGCCACCAGGCAATACCCTGCCTCTTCAGTGTGGCCGGTTTTCAGACCATCCACCGTTTTATCGCGCCACAGCAGCTTATTCCGGTTAGGCTGTTTGATGTTGTTATACGTGAAATATTTCTCAGAATAGATGCTGTAATGCTGCGGGAACTGCCGAATGATCGCCTTAGCCAGAATGGCCAGGTCCTGCGCCGAGGCATAATGGTTTTCCGCTGGCAAACCAGTAGCATTCATAAAGTAGCTGTTTTCCATACCCAACAATGTGGCGTGCTGGTTCATCAAATCAGCAAATGCTGACTCACTGCCCGCGATATGTTCAGCGACTGCGACAGAGGCATCATTGCCGGACTGAATCACAATACCTTTAATCAGATCACCCAACCGCACCTGGGTGCCTTCGCGAATAAACATCCGGGATCCGGCGGTTCGCCAGGCCTTTTCACTGACCAATACCAGATCATCTTCGCTGACGTTACCCTTGTTCAGTTCATATTCCAGGATATAGGCCGTCATCATTTTGGTCAGACTGGCAGGAGGAAATGGCTTACCTTGGTCTTTCGCTGCAATTATTTTCCCGGTATCCGCATCCATCACCAAATAAGCGCGGGCGGCAATCTGCGGCTCCGCTGGAATCAATGCCGCCTGGGCGGGCAGAGTTAGAAAAAGAACTAACGAAAACAGAAACAAAGAACACTTGCTACGCATGATCATCCAGTCTGTGAATAGTGAATAAAAAAAACCGCCGAATCCTTCGGCATATTTTCGGGCCACTCTACTTAACCCCTCAGGGGAAGTCCACCAACAGCGGGCTGCTAAAGCCCAGCCGCAGCAAGCGTTCCTTAAGCTCCAGCAACGAGGTGCCCGCAGCTAAAGGTCCGAGATGCACCCGATATAACCTTTGGTTACCGCGCAATACTGAGCGGGTCTGCACTGCAAGCTCTGACAACTCTTTACGCAGCAGAGTTTCAGCCCGTATCGCATTAGTTTGACTACCATAAGCGGCCACCTGCAGGTAACGTCCGACCACACCTTCCGGTTGGCGCGAGGCTACAGGTGCGCTAGCCATTGGTGACTGAGTAATCTGCCCGGTTTTTTGCCAGGCAGCCGGATCTATAGCTTCCACGCGCACCCGGCCTGTTCCGGTTCGCAAAATATCCAGTTTTGAAGCCGCCGCATAAGACAGGTCAATCAGGCGGTTATCATGAAACGGCCCCCGGTCATTTACCCGGACAATGACCTGACGGTTATTGGCCAAATTAGTGACCCGCAAATAGGTGGGTAAAGGCAGGCTTTTATGCGCCGCTGTCATGCCATACATGTCATAGACTTCGCCATTAGATGTGGCATGGCCATGAAATTTTCGCCCGTACCAGGACGCGGTGCCCTCGGCGCGATAACCAAGCGCATTGGACATCACCCAGTATTTTTTGCCAAACACCTCATAGGGGCTTTTATTACCGCCCCGACTTTTGGGTTCAACCCTGGGTACCGCATCCGGTATATGGGAAACATCCACCGGTGCCGAGGGTGCCGCATCATGCTTCATCGAATACCGACCACTATTTGGCCCCGATGAGCAGGCCACTAAAAGCCATAGGGGCAACAATACAATTAGAAACCGGATTGGGCGCTTCAGCATAATATGTTCAGCCTGCCTGACTGGCCTGATAAGCCGCTTTGATCTGCTCACTCAAGCGGTAAACCGCCATGGCATAGAGTCGGCTATGATTGTAGCGAGTAATAACGTAAAAATTGTGCAAACCAAACCAGTACTCTTCACTGGTATTAAGCTCCATTTTCATCAGTGTTGCTGGGGAATTTTCATCAAATTTCAACGGCGCAGAAGCGCCTTTTTCCCGCCACTGGCTTAGGGTCAGACTGGGTTTCAGGCTCTGGTTAAACCACTCATCCTGAGCCGGCTGATTGAATACCACCGGTGCTAGCACTGGCTCACTACTGCGCCATTTATGCTCAGCAAAATAGTTGGCTACACTGCCAATCGCATCGACCCGGTTATTCCAGATATCCCGTTTGCCATCGCCATCAAAATCCACGGCATACGCACGAAAACTGGAAGGAATAAACTGGCCATACCCCATGGCCCCGGCATAAGAGCCCTTCAGTGCAGCAAAGTCGATCTGTTCTTCTTGCACCATACGCAGATACTCGGTGAGCTGACCCTGAAAGAAGCTACCACGTTTCGGATAATCAAACCCCAGCGTAGCCAATGCATCCAGCACCCGGTAACTGCCAGTAATTCGGCCGTAACGGGTTTCAACACCGATAATAGCGACAATAATTTCCTCCGGCACACCATAGGTAGCAGCGGCCCGGGCCAGAGCGGCCTGGTTTTCATGCCAGAAGGCAACACCCTGATCCACCCGCTTCGGCTTCACAAAGATATTACTGTACTGTTCCCAGTTCAGGCGTTTCTCTGCCGGTCGGCTCATCGCTTTAATAATCGAGTCCTGACGCTTGGCCTGGGACAATACCTGTCGCAAATACGCTTCAGTAAAGCCTTCAGCCTTCATGGATTCAATCCAGCTCTGGGCTTCAGGGTGGTCCGCATAATTTTGCTGGCGATCCGGGGCCGTGGCCGTTGCAGAACAGCCCGTCAGCAACAAAACCAGACTCATGACAGACAATAGAAAATCCTTATTTCTTTTGCTCACGTTCCTTTTCTCCCGGACGTTTCAGCGTGCAGCTGACAGGTCCTACTTTTTCAACATGGTGCGATGATTATGAATGGACATCAGAATACCAAAACCCGCCATCAGTGTGACCAGGGAGGTTCCGCCATAGCTGATTAATGGCAATGGCACCCCAACCACGGGTAACAGGCCACTGACCATTCCGATATTGACAAACACATAGACAAAAAAGGTCAAAATAATACTGCCAGACATTAAACGGCCAAAACTGTTCGGTGCCTGGGACGCCATTATCAGCCCCCGGGCGATAATCAATAGATACAGCGTCAGCAGAATCAAGACACCGATCAGCCCCAACTCTTCCGCTACCACGGCAATAATAAAGTCGGTATGTGATTCGGGCAAAAAATCTAACTGCGACTGCGTGCCGCCGAGCCAGCCTTTACCATAAATACCACCGGAGCCAATTGCTGTTTTAGATTGAATGATATTCCAGCCAGCACCCAAAGGGTCACTTTCAGGATCCAGAAAAGTCAGCACCCGCTGCCGCTGATAGTCTTTCATCACTGCCCAGAGCGCTGGCAATGCTGCACCCAGCACACCCAATGCGGCAAAAATAAAACGCCAACGAATCCCCGACAGTAACAACACAAATACCCCGGAAGCGGCAATCAACAATGAAGTGCCCAAATCAGGCTGCTTCATGATCAGTGCGGTGGGCAAGCCAATCAACACCAGGGAGACGATGACATGTTTAATGCTGGGGGGGAGTGGTCTGGATGACAGGTAATAAGCCACCGTCAGCGGCAACACCAGTTTCATGATTTCTGATGGCTGAAAACGAAAACCCGGCAGCGCCAACCACCGCTGCGCGCCTTTGGCGCCAACACCAAATAGCAGCACCGCGACTAATAAGCCAACCCCGATAACAAATAACCAGGGAGCCCAGCTACCTAGAAAACGCGGCGTTAATTGGGCCAGAAAGATAAGCACAAAGAAACCCGCCCCCATCCGCAGAGCCTGCCGGGTGACATACGCCATATCCTGGCCAGAGGCACTATAAAGCACAAACAGCCCAAAGCCACACAGCATAAACAATAACAGTAGCAACCAGGCATCCAGGTGCGTATGGCTCCACCACCCTGGCTGACGGCTAAGATAGGTGCGCGATTCAGGTAAATAGCGTTCAAATTCGCGCCCGACCATCACTCTTCCTCCTGAATACGCGGGTCAGTACCTAACAGATAGGCATCCATAATTTGACGGGCGATCGGTGCCGCAGTAGTCGAGCCACCACCACCGTTTTCGACAATCACAGAGATAGCAATTTGCGGTTTTTCCAGCGGCGCAAAAGCAACAAACAAAGCATGGTCCCGATGAATCTCTGCCAGCTTCTCGGCATCATATTCTTCATCCTGCTTAATCCCCACCACCTGAGCGGTACCGGTTTTACCCGCAAATTGATAAGGTGCATCCGCGCCTACTCGACGCGCTGTACCAGTGGGACCTTGCACAACATCATGCATACCTTTGATGATGGTATCCCAGTACTTGGGGTGATTCAGCATCACATCATCTGGCTTCGGTTTCATCGAACTCAGATCCGGCGCTACCAGCTGAATGCCCTCGTCTGTCTGCTCTCGGTAAGCTTTCAGCATATGCGGCTGCAACCAACGTCCACGGTTAGCAATCACCGCCGTAGCAGTCGCCAGCTGCAAGGGTGTAGCCACCAAAAAACCCTGCCCAATACTGAGGTTAAGTGAGTCTCCGGTATACCAGGATGCCTGTCGACTGAGTTTTTTCCATTCCCGAGAAGGCAAAATTGCAGCCAGCGCCTCAGGCAGGTCCAGACTGGACACCTGGCCAAAACCAAACATACCCAGGTACTTGGACATGGGATCAACGCCCATTTTATGCGCCACACTGTAAAACCATGTATCACAGGACTGGGCGATCGCCTCATTCATATTCACCTTACCGTGACCATATTTTTTCCAGTCACGGTACTTACGTCCACCGGTTGTCAATGTGTACCAGCCAGGATCAAAAATACTGTAATTAGGACTCACCACGCCGGTATCAATCGCCGACAGCGCAATAATCGGCTTAACGGTAGAGCCTGGCGGATAGCGACCGCGCAGCGCGCGATTAAACAACGGCAGGTCACTAGATTCCCGCAGGCCGTTATAATCTTTTGTCGATATACCCGTGACAAACAGGTTAGGGTCATAACCCGGAGTGGACACCAGGCTCAAAATACCGCCGGTTTTGGTATCAATCGCCACCACAGCAGCGCGTCGGCCCTGGAGCAGGTGTTCGGTGATCTGTTGCAAGCGCAGGTCGAGATGCAGCACCAGGTCCCTGCCCGGCTTAGGATCAGTTCGTTCTAACACCCGCATAACCCGGCCACGGGCATTGGTTTCCACTTTTTGAAAGCCCACTTCACCGTGTAGCTCACTTTCGTAGAAACGCTCTACCCCCAGCTTACCGATATAATGTGTCGCGGAATAATTGGTAGCATCAACCCGCTGCAGCTCCTGCTCATTGATGCGTCCGACATAACCCAACGCATGCACTAATGAGGAGCCATCAGGGTAATAGCGAATCAATTCTGCCTCGACCCTCACCCCAGGCAGCCGATGGTAATTAACCGAAATGCTAGCAATTTCATCATCGGTCAGGCGAAACCGCAGGGGCACAGACTCAAAGGGGCGGCGACGTTGCTTAAGGCGGGTTTCAAAGCGCTCAATTTCACGCTCGGTGATGGGAATAATCTTTTGCAAAGCAGCCAGAGTCTGAGCCAGGTCCGTCACTTCCTCTTTCAGGATTGTCACACTGTAACTGGGGCGGTTATCAGCCAGCAAGGTGCCGTTACGATCATAGATCAGGCCCCGGGTAGGCGATACTGGCTGCAGTTGTACCCGATTATCATCCGACATCGCCACATAGCGATCATGCTGTATTACCTGCAGATAATAGAGTCGACCGACCAGTACTGTCATCAGCACAAGCACGACGGCAAAGGCGAGAAACGCCCGTACCTTGAAGGTATGGCTTTCCCGACTATAGTCTTTCAGACGCTCATGCCCAGACATAAAGGCGTGTCTAACTCCTATTTATGGTACGGATGTCCCTGCAAAATCGTCCAGGCTCGGTACAGCTGTTCCGCCAGCATGACCCGCACCAGCGGATGGGGCAACGTTAGTGCAGAAAGCGACCATTTCTGATCAGCTAACGCGCTGCAGCGCGGATCCAGGCCATCCGGCCCACCCACCAGCAGGCTGATATTACTGCCGCTCATGCGCCAGCCATCAAGCTTTTCTGACAGCTGCGCGGTAGACCAGTTGCGGCCATGAACTTCCAGCGCCACAACCCGGTCAGCTTTACCAATGGCCGCCAGCATCTGATCCCCTTCCTGGCGGATTGCCCGGCTTGGGTCAGCACTTTTGCCGCGATAACCCAACGGCAACTCAACCAGCTCAAGCGTCATATCTGACGGCAGGCGCTTAGCGTACTCCTGATAACCGGCATTTACCCAGTCCGGCATTTTTCCGCCCACCGCTATGATGCGTATTTTCATTGCAGGTTCATTCGGTGACGGCGGTTTCTACACCCCAGAGGCGTTCCAGGTCATAAAAACTGCGGGCATCTGGCATCATAACGTGCACCACCACATCCCCCAGGTCGACCAAAATCCAGTCGCCCGCTTCCTGGCCTTCTGTGCCCAGCGGCATGAGACCTGCTTGCTTGACCTGAATTACGACTTCCTCCGCCACCGAAGCGGCATGGCGACGGGAGGTGCCACTGGCAATGATCATGTAATCGGTCACTGTCGAGCGGCCTCTTACATCCAGTAATACAATTTCTTTGGCCTTCATATCTTCCAGTGCGTTTTGCACTAGGGCAATTGTCTGTTCAGTCTGCATCTGCTCGTTTCAGTTAGTTAAACCATATAAATGGTGAGATTGTATGTAATGCCAGACTGGGTCCGGCAACAGGTAACGTGGTGAAACACCGCTATTGATGGCTGTACGCACCTGCGTGGCCGAAATACCCAGCGGGGTCAGTTGATGAAATAAAATCCGGCCAGCCGGTGCCTGCCACAGCTGTTCTGGTGCCTCAGCCCTATGTTTCCGGCTGAAATCAGCCAATGCCGATGCAGCATCCGGCTGATAACCCGGCCGGGCCACCACCAGCAGATGGCAATACTGTATAAACGCCTGCCACTCATGCCAGTCCGGCAATGTATGGTATGCATCCATACCCATAATCATGCAGATAGGCACAGTCACACCCAACTCCTGTCGCAGGCCTTGCAGGGTATACAGGGTATAGCTGTCCTGGGCAGAGCGGATTTCACGGTCATCTGCCACCAGCGCTGGCTCATCCGCCACCGCCAGTTGTAGCATTTCAAGCCGCTGCTGCGCGGTACACCCCGGCACCCCACGATGCACCGGAGAGCGGGACGGCACCAGATGTATAGCCGGCACATCCAACCACTGCTGCAATTCCAACGCCGTTCTCAGGTGGCCATTATGCACCGGATCAAAGGTACCACCCATAAAAACGTAAGGTTGATGTGGCTGCATCACTAGTTACTGACGAATATGACCGTCACCAAGGACGATATATTTTTCAGAGGTGAGCCCCAGCAGCCCCACCGGACCACGAGCATGTATTTTATCTGTTGAGATACCGATTTCGGCACCCAGACCATACTCAAATCCGTCGGCAAAGCGGGTGGAAGCATTGACCATCACCGAGCTTGAATCGACTTCACGCAAAAAGATCCGTGAGCGGCTGTAACTTTCGGTAATGATACTATCCGTATGATGCGATCCATACTGATTGATATGACGAATTGCGGCCTGCATGTCATCTACAACCTTGATGGACAATACAGGTGCCAAATATTCTGTATGCCAATCCTCTTCTGTCGCCGATTTCACGAAGGGCAGGATCGCTTTAACTTGCTCACAGCCGCGCAGTTCAACACCCACCGCCTGATAACGCTCGGCCAGTTCCGGCAACACTTCAGCCGCAATAGCCGTATTGACCAGCAGAGTTTCCATTGTATTGCAGGTACCGTAACGGTGAGTTTTCGCATTCAGTGCCACATTGATGGCTTTGCCTTTATCTGCCTGGTCATCGATATACACATGACAGATACCATCGAGGTGTTTAATCACTGGCACTCGGGCTTCATTGCTGACTCGTTCAATCAAGCCCTTGCCGCCACGCGGCACAATTACGTCGACAAACTCCGGCAGGGTAATCAATTTACCTACCGCAGCACGGTCAGTGGTTTCCACTACCTGCACAGCAGTACCGGGCAAACCTGCCTGATCCAGTCCGGTGCGGATACAGGCAGCAATAGCCTGATTGGAATGTATGGCTTCAGATCCGCCACGCAAAATTGTCGCATTACCTGACTTCAAACAGAGGCTAGCCGCTTCAACCGTTACATTAGGCCGAGACTCATAAATAATACCGATAACGCCCAGCGGCACCCGCATCTTACCCACTTGGATACCACTAGGCAGGTATTTGAGATCAGCAATCGCCCCTACTGGATCTGGCAGAGTAGCGACCTGACGCAAGCCTTCAATCATAGCGTCGATACGCGCCGGAGTTAGCTCCAACCGGTCCAGCATGGCATCATCTAACCCACTGTCACGGCCAGCAGCCAGATCCTTAGCATTGGCCAAGGCCAAAGCCTCTCGACTGGCATCCAGCGCTTCCGCCATGGCCAACAACGCCTTGTTTTTCTGCTGGGTATCGGCACGGGCTACCAGACGGGCGGCATCACGTGCGGCCTGGCCCAGTTCTGTCATGTACTGTTCTACGTTCATACTGCTCATCTCATTCGTGAAGCAGGCATTATAACGCTGCTGGGACCCCGGGTCATGGGGCGGTGATAATTCCTGTTCACCGATATGGAATTGAACTGTTATCATGCCAACCTGAACGACTCAGGATTTCTCCCGTGGCCAGAGACCGCAGCTTAAAACAGATCAAGACCCGCTACCTGCTTTTGATGGTTGTCGCCGTTGTATTGCTTGCCGGTCTATTGCTGAGCACAGTATACCTGCACCTATCCAGTCAACGGCTGGCCCGGGTAGACACATTACAGCTGGGACAAAGCCTGGCCAGCCAGACGGCCATCATGAGTCGGCCTCTACTGCTGGCCAATGACCGCATCAGTATCAATTACCTTGCCAACCAGATTATTCAACTGGATTACGTCACTGGCCTAGAGCTGAAAAATCCCGATCTGATGGTCGTTGCCCGCGCCGGTAACGCCACAGACCTCAAACTGGAAGCCCCGCTAGGCGGTGAACGTCCCCTTGGCACCCTGACACTTTGGTTAAACCCGGCACCCACGCTGAGCCTGATTCGACAACCACTGATCCAGGCAGCGTTTCTGGCCTGCACAATCATTTTCATTACACTATTCAGCCTGTGGTACAGCCTAAGACATCGGGAAACTGCCGATGTGCGCACTAAAGCCACACCTGAGCCACCCGACTTTGCCGCGTTTTTGCAGCAACAGACTGCAGAAGAGTTACCCCTGACAAACAACAGCGAGCCAGTTACCGGAATAGATGCAGAACTCGAAATCCCGCCGGAGGCACCTCAGCCTGAAGCCGTTGCAGATCCTGAACCAGTAGCCACCGACCGCGACGCACCTGAAGATGACACCCAGGAGCTGGTAGCTCTGCTGAAACCCGCTCGTAACGCCATCAACCACATGCCACGATTTGAGCATCACCCGCACGACCTGCCCGAGTTTAATAACAACAGCGAAACCCACTTTGAGTTACAGGAACAAGAGGTAGCAACGCATCCGGTTGCAGCCACCGAAGCAGCAACCAAGCGGGAAAATCCGCTAATGAAACACCTGCAGCAGCGGCAGGAGGTGCAACTCAACCTGTATCCATTTGAGCATGAGCTTGAGTTAATGCTGGCCGCCGAAAATGCCTGCTACATTGTGTATATTGATACCGTCACCCACGGTTCGGACAACACAGAGCCAGAACTGCGCCAGCAACTGCTGCAAGTCTACCAACAGTTAGCACTGCAGGTCGCCGGCATCTATCAAGGTGAAGCAGAGAAACTGACCTCAGGGGATGTCATTATCCGCTTCAATAATGCTCAGCAGAGTGATGAGCACGGTATCAATGCAGTGTGCTCTGCCATGCTGTTTACCCTGCTTTACCGCCTGTACAACCAAAGCCGGATTCGCCAATTCCAGCCGGTTCTGAATCTACAGACTGCACTGGCACGGGGCCACCACAACAAGCAAAGTTTATTACTAGAAGAAGCAAGGTTCCTGACCCGCACCATTCAAAGCAATGCGCTAATCAGTCACACTGCGCTGACAGAAGCCCCCAAACTCAAGCAAGCATTGTTGCAGGATGCCGATATCAGGCGGGAAGATGAAGACAAGGTGATCATGCATAAGCTACAACCACGTCACCAGGACTTATTACAGAAGCAAGCCAACCATCTAATTAGCAAATTCTTTAATGCGCTTATGCAGACAGAGTCAACCACGAAACAGACACCAGATTAACCCTGCCGGAACTGACGATAGCGACGCCGGACACTATACATGCGCAGATCAGCAACCTTGAGCAAAGTTTCCAAATCCAAGCCATCATCGGGAAACATTGCCCCCCCCACCGAACAGCTAATCAACAGATCATTGCGATGTAATAGCTCATAATCTGGCGTCATGACATCATGCAACTGTTCAGCCAGCTTTCGGGCTGCTGCCAATGCGTCACGTTGCTGAACCAGCAGCACAAACTCATCACCCCCGGTACGGGCCAAAAAATCACCCTCTGCCAGATAGGACTTAAGCCGGTTAGCAATATCCAGCAACACCCGGTCACCTATACTGGGGCCAAGTAACTCATTGATCCGGCGAAAATTATCTACATCCACTGCCAAAACAGACAGAGGCTTATCCTGACTATTGGCCTGACTTAATAACTTACTACCCTGTTCAAACAGTGCCCTGCGATTCGGGCTGCCGGTCAAATCGCAGATCATCGTCACCTGCAGCGCAGGCAGATGCATCTCAGCTGTATCCAGCGATTCAAGCACGGGTTTAACCGCCCGGCGACGGGCAGTAAATAGTAGAACAACCACCGCGAGAATTGCCAGTACCCCACAGAGCAGAACAACAACCTGAAAAATACGATTTTCAATTGCAGCAAACTGCTGATTACGCGCGCGATCAACATGCTGGCGCAGCAGATCAAGCGCAGCCGAGACACCGTTGCTGTCCATTTTCATCTGTAGATCAGCACCGGGCACAGCCTCACCGACATCAACTGCCTGCCGGATAAGCTCCAAATTGCCCTGGAAAGCATCCAGCGTTTGCCTGATAAGCGATAGCGCCACCCGCTCTTCCTGAGCCAAAGCGAAATTCTGATATGCCGATAGCGTTTCGCGAGCAGCCTCAATGTTGTGTTGAGCGAGGGTATAAAACTGACTGTCTCGGTGGAGCATATAATCTTTGAAGTGATTAACTAACCCGCCGTAACCCAATAGCCCTTGAAGTTGAAACACCGCCAGTTCCTTGGCTGCGGTTTCCTGTTCGTAGCTCTGCCATTTATGCTTTAAGTCGATCATCAGGGACACACCCCCAGCCAACATTAAAGCCAACACTAAAAGCAGTAGCCTTGTCACCGCAGTCACCCGTTTATCTGCACGGGTTTTTAACCAACGGCTATCCATGGCATTCATCAGGATTCCTCTGACACTTTTACCTTCCGTAGTAAACCAGTCTAGAAGTAGCCGCTATTGATTGCTAGCTTTTACAAACACCGCTTTCAAACAGCTGTTTCCGGTTCTATTTGCCTGTTTAACAGCGCGACAGCATCATCCAAAGGCACCGGCTTACTGAAAAAATAGCCCTGGCCAATATCACAGCGATACTGACGCAGCATCTCCAGCTGCGTTTCATCTTCAATGCCTTCAGCCACCACTTTTAAGTCCAGCGCATGCGCCATGGCAATAATAGTGCGCGCCAGTGTCGCATCCCCTGCGTGGTTGGCCATATCCCGCACAAAGGCACGATCAACCTTCAGGCAACTGACAGGAAAGCGCGTAAGGTAACTGAGGGAGCTATAACCGGTACCGAAGTCATCGATGGTCAGTGAGGTACCGAGGTTAAGCAAACGCTCCAACCTTGGTAATAGAGACTCAACATTATCGGCCAACAGACTTTCAGTAATTTCGAGCTCTAATTGATCAGGCTGTATTGGCGTTTGCTCAAGCACCTGGCGCACAAGATCGACAATTTCATCCTGCGCTAACTGACGCAATGACAGGTTGACTGCCATATTCAGCTTGCTGTCCGATGCCGCCTGTAACAGCACCAGATCATTACAAGCCTGCTTCAGAGCGAACTCACCCAGTTCGTTGATCAACCCTGCTTCTTCGGCGGCATGAATAAACTCATCTGGCCCCACCGGGCCCAGATCCGCACTCTGCCATCGCATCAGCGCTTCAAACCCGAGTATCTCGCCTGTCTGAATTGAGTTTTTACACTGGTAAACCATGTAAATTTCACCACGATCAAGCGCCCTGCGCAGCAGATTTTCCACATCGCTTCTGCGCTTCATGCCATATTCCAGTTCAGAGGTAAAAAAACTATAGCGTTTGCGTCCCTGTTTCTTGGATTCGTACAACGCAATATCGGCGAACTTAATCAAACCGGTCACATCATTGTTGTCATCGGGGTAACAGGCAATACCAATACTGACAGACACAAATAATTGCTTACCCTCTATTTCAACCGGAGTCTCCACATCGCGAAGAATTTTATCGGCCAGCTGATTGACTTCAATTTTGTCCTGATAGGTGGTGTAAACCATAAATTCATCACCACTGACATGGCAGACATATGCCCTGTCGCTACAGACACTTTTCAGCCGATCAGCCACCAATTGCAACAGCTGATCACCCAGCAAGTGACCAAATGTATCATTCACCACTTTGAAGTTATCGATATCCAGATAGAGCACCGCTACCCGGTGTTCATGCTGCCAGGCATCCTGCAGTGCCCGCGCCAAATCCTGATTACCTCGTAAGCGGTTGGGGAGTCCGGTCAGCGAATCAAAATTGGCTTGTCGATAGAGCTGAGCTTCAGCTTCTTTCCTGTTGGTGATGTCATTGACGACGGTGACATAATGCGTCATCTCTCCGGCAGCATTACTGATGCCGCTGATAGAAAAAGCGTACCAGTTACCGTTATATTCGGTCTGACGCTCTGCAAACCATTTTCCGGTTTCACTGACTTCTTTACCGATAAACACCAGATCTGCTTTCAGTTCACTGTAGGGCGCGAAATTGATCATTTCCCGGCCAGTCACCTGCCGGTGTAACCCAGACCCTTCATGTTCCAGGTCGAAATGACTGTTGGCATACTCGATCTGCCAATTGGCATTAGTGATCACAATACTACTGGGACTTTGCTCAACTGCTTGTGACAGTTTTTCCACATTACCTTCGGCCTCCACTTTTGCCGCGGTGACCTGACGACTGATGCGACTGGAGGCCCAATACGCCACCCCACCCACCAGCATAAACAGTAAAAAAATGCCGGTAACTGGCCGCATCTGGCTCGCCCAAACAGGAATCAGAGCCATCACCGGCTGGCCTTGCAACAGCAAAACCTGGTAGTCCGGTAATACATTGACCTGCAGTAATAGTCGCTGCCCGCCAATTTTCTGTTGCAGCCCCTGATCGGGTTGCGCAGCTTCTAGTTGCGCTTCAACAGCTTGCAATGTTTCAGCAGGCAAACGCCGTCGAAACAGCCCAGCAACCAGCCCATTATCCAACGGGTAGGAAAGATGGATCAGCCCCTCTCGCCCCACCAGCCAAAACTTGGAATTTGGGGAAATTGATAACTGATTGAGCAGGCCAAAATCCTCCTCTAAGCGGAAAAACACCACTACAATAGCTTCCACAAGCTTGGTTCCAGATAACTGCGGAATAAACAGTGGCATTAGTGGCGGATCAAGCAGACCTGACCGCTGCATAGCGCCTAATTGAGGTTTTTTATCCAATCTGGCCAGGTCAAACTGCCAGCGATTTTCACTGGAAAGCGGGGGTATCTGAGTGCGACTTGCCGTAACCAACACCTCGCCAGACGTATCCAATAACGCTAAACCGTCAATCATTTCAGAGCGCCCCAGCAGCTCATCCATAACGGTTTTTACCTGAGGCAGTTGCGCCTTATTACCCGGGTCTGCATCGTCCAGCGCCCGCGAAACTAGCCGAGCCTGTTGCGATAAGAAATCCAGCATCCGCTCCTGCAACATATCGGTTTGCTGGTTAAGCCGCGACAACTGGGTATTTTTTACATCCTGCCAGACAACGACTGCAAAAACCGTCAAGCCGACCAACAATAAACCACCAAAAAACAGAATCAGTATACGTAGAGGGTTGGCTTCACTATGCGCCATAATACTTCCTTGCTAGGGTAATTAACGCTTTATCAATACTAGGCGATTTCCCAGATAGTAACGTTGTTTCAGCTGAACCACATTTATTGTTCACCTATTCAATAGTAGAACAATTACGCCTTATGCAGCAGTTTTAATAAAACACCAAAGACGACTACAGATCAAACATTAACCAATTGAGGGAATCAAACAAAATCCATGTTTTTATTGAAAATATTTCATATAACGAGCATGCCCCAAAACCGCCCGTACACTCCGGACCTCTTCCCGCTAACACGCTGAATTTGATGCTTATTCACTGATATCAAAAGAGTGCACATGCCCGATCATTTTGATGCATTTGCACCTCTTTAATGCGCCTATAAAAAATACGGTTTATCTGGTTGAATCTGCCAATAACCGCCACTTAGAATCCGCGCTCACTCAATAAAAAATGCAGGAGCAACGAAGTGATTGCATCGACTTTAATGCAACAAAGTACCCCTGATATCAGTCTGAACGGCAGCGCCAGTTACCGTATTGAAGAGCAGCAAGTCATCATCACCATTCCGACGCTATCCAACAATCGCGACAATCTGTCCATCAGTGGCACCCTGGCGGTCGAATTGTGGGCACTGCCATATGCATACCAGGGCGGCGACTTCTCCGGTACAGCATTGGCAGCTACTGAGATTGGCGAAGTGCTGGACCAGCATTTCCTGACTACCTGCGAATACTGTCTGAACTTTACCGCGCCACCACCAGGTAGCTGGACACTTTGTCTGATGCTGCGTGAATGGAATGGCGAGAGTTTTGTAACCTGTGACTACATCAACTTTGATCTGCCATATGTGGTTGAAAACAAAACGCCTGTTAGCCGCAGTGAAGATGGCAAGATTATCGATGTCGACTTTACCAGCCGTAAACTTGCTCCAGCTCAGGCTGAAAACACAAAAGTTGAAGTTGCAGTAGAAGTTAAAGCGGAAAGCCCAGCTAAGGTCGAAGCCAAACCAAAAACGAAAGTCGCGCCAAAAGCAAAAGCCGTA
This sequence comes from Pontibacter sp. JAM-7, assembly GCF_048548695.2. Lineage (NCBI taxonomy): Bacteria > Pseudomonadati > Bacteroidota > Cytophagia > Cytophagales > Hymenobacteraceae > Pontibacter > Pontibacter sp. JAM-7. The sequence goes on along the minus strand of NZ_JBLYIF020000003.1, from coordinate 133,794 downwards.
AAACCTAAGGCCAAGTCTGCGACTAAGGCAGCCGTGCCTGAAAAAAGCGTTTCTATCAATGATGCGTCGTTGCAGGAGCTCGAGCAGGTTAAAGGCCTGAGCAAAAAACTGGCAGCTACCATCTACAATAGCCGCCCGTACAAAAAACTCGAAGATCTGCTGGCACTGAAAGGCATGGGTCCAAAATTGCTGAAACAACTGCAGAAATATCTGTCGCTGTAATAACACTCAGGCCGGGCAGCTTTACCTGTCTGGCCTGTGCTTATTGCTGCAGATACCGCCGCCAATCAACCACAGCAGCCCTAACAACTGCATCAACGCACAAACCCCAAACGCAGTCTGATACGCCACCAGTGGTAGTGCATCCGCCGTCCCCCAAAAGCCTGCAATCAGTCCGATACCCCACTGCATCAGAAACGCCCCCAGAAAAATCATCAGATTAAGTGACGTATTGACTCGCCCCAGCTGCTGCCGGGGAAAATGCTGCGACAGCACTGCAAACATCAGGGTACCTGAGGTACCAAAGAAGCCCAGTGCACACCACACCCAGCCTGGAGTCCTGCTAGCGGTGGAGAAGATCAGCAGTTGCAGCACTAGAAATATGACCATGCCAGCGGCACAGATCTGGTTGGGACTGAGTCCGCGATGCTGTAAACGATCGGCCAGCCAACCAAGACTGAAAAAACCACAGCACATACCCAGCGCCACCAAAAACAGCTGCTGAGAAAGCATCGCAGCGGACAGGCCCTCTATATCTCTTAACCAGAGGCCCAGCCATAAGCCCTGAATCGCCGCAAAAGCAGACTGCGCCAGCATACTGGCCGGTGCTCGGCGGTAAAATGCCGGCTGAGTAATGATCTGCCAGGTACCACACAACTGTTGCCGCAGCGTTTCTCCATGCGGAATGACCGTATGACGTGGCACCAACCAGTACACCAGCAAACTCACCAGTAAACATGCGCCCGCCAACCCCCAGAATAAAATGCGCCAGTCATACAGGTCGACTATCAACGCTACCGGCCGGGTAGCGGCCAACGCACCTAAACCCCCAGCGGTGAGTTGTAAACCATTCACCAACGGCAAACGCTGCACACTAAACCAGTGACTGTAGGTTTTAAATGCAGCCATCAGACAGGCTGATACCCCCAGCCCAATCAAACCGCGGCCCAGCATCAACTGCAAAATGCCTTGGGCAGTGGCAAACATGATGGCCCCAGCCGCAGCCAACAGCAGTAACAGCGCCAGCACCTGACGTGGTTCATAACGGTCCAGCAAGATACCCAAAGGTAATTGAAACGCCGCAAAACAGATCAGGTATGTCCCACTGACTAAACCAATTTCGCCCGCAGTCATGCTGATATCCACCAACAACTCAGGTGCAATAACCGCATTCACCATGCGAAACAGGTAGGAGAGGAAATACCCCAAACCAAAAGGCAGGAACAAGCGCCAGAGCAATGATGCGCCCATTCCTGTTGGTTCGTTACTTGACCATGCAGGTCGCGGCACCTGTAGCTTCACCCTGTCAGGCAGTTGCCGGCTCAGCCTGACGCCGGCTGTACCAGAACAATACAATAAAGACAGCTGCGCCAACCAATTTCAACACCAATGGCAGGTCAGGCCATAACAAGACCACCCCAGTCAGAAGGGCCAGCAAACGAAACAGCCAGTTAATCGGCCCCTCGAGATAACCTTCCATAGCCCCGGCCAGCGCATAAATACCGAGTACACCAAACACAAATACCGTCAGCATCTCTGTCAGCGTGCCACCAATCAGGCCGGTATAGGCAAAGAGCAACGGTACAATGTACAGCCCCTTGGCAATTTTCCAGGCCGTAACACCGGTAGCCATTGGCGGGGTTTTAGCAATGGCTGCAGCCGCAAACGCCGTGAGGCAAACCGGCGGAGTGACATTACTGTCCTGGGACAACCAAAAGATAATCATATGGGCTGACAACAGCGCCATCGACAATACAGCCGGGTCCAACGCCTGCTCCAGCAGAGTCGACTTAAAGTCGCCAGGGATCATCGACAGTAAAACTTCAGCATCGCCGCGCGCCATCGGCTCTGCTAATTTAGTAGCAGCCGCCGGATCAGCCAGCATGAAGATACTGCGCGCTGCTTCAGGTAAACCGCCATCCATCATCAACTGCAATAGATGAGCTTCACTGATCAGACCATACAAAGCGGGTGCGGACAGGGTACCCAAGACAATGTAAGAGGCCGTCACCGGCAACCCCATCCCCAGCACTAGTGATGCCAGCGCCACCAAAATAATGGTAATCAGTAGGCTACCACCCGCCCAGGAGCTGACCATCAATGAGAAGGTATTACCTACCCCTGTAGTGGCAATCACATTAACTATCAGGCCAATGGATATCAGCAACACGGCAGTAGTCGCCATATTTTTTGCCCCTTGCGCCAAGGCATCCAAAATATCCCGAAAGCCCATAGGCTGGCTGGAAAGCCATGAAGCAGCAATCACCGACAGGATACTCAAGCCGGCCGCATAAGTGGGGGTAAAGCCGTAAATCAATAACGCCACCAAGACCACCAGCGGCAGCAGATAGTGCCAACCCTCCTTAAACACCACCCCTAGCGGCGGTACATTATCCTCAACCGCATGCGCATGACTGCGTTTGGCTTCAATACGAACAAAGAAACCCACGGACAGGAAATACATCAACGCCGGTAGCGCCGCATAGGCAATAATTTCCAGATAGGGGATTTGTGTATAGGACGCCATAATAAACGCCCCGGCCCCCATCACCGGCGGCATCAACTGACCACCTGTTGATGCCGCAGCTTCGACCCCGGCAGCAAATTTCGCCGGGAAACCCGCCTTACGCATCAGCGGAATAGTGATTACCCCGGTTGATACGGTATTCGCGACCGAGGACCCGGATACGGACCCCATCAGGCCGGAGCCAAACACCGCAACGAAACCCGGTCCACCGACCATACGGCCCGCGGCACTTCGCGACAGCTGGACGATAAAGTCACCGGCACCGGATTTCACCAAAAAAGCTCCGAACAAAATAAACATAAACACAAACGTCCAGGAGATACGGGCGATAGAACCAAACATGCCCTCACCGCTGAAGTAGCTGCGGAATAGCAGAGTCTCCAGACTCAGTCCCGGAAAATTAAACACACCACCCAGATATTTACCCCACCAGAACACATAGGTCAGCGCGACCAGAATTAACACGGGGATAAACCAGCCAGTGGTTCTGCGGGTCAGTTCAAGCGCAACCCCGATTGCCAGAAAGGCAGCAAACCAGTCACTGCCAATAAAATGCACTCCTCGTTCATAGAGTGAATTCTCGAACAAGATCAGGTAAGCCGCTGTGGCCACCGCCACCAGCCCCACCAAGACATCAAGCAGCAGCAACCCTTTAGCATGCACGGCCCCGCGCTTCATCGGTACCATCAAAGCACACAGCAGGCCAAAACCACCAAAATGAATCGCCGAAACCCAGAGTTCAGACATGGTACCCAGGGTATTGAAGTAAATGTGCGACAGCGCCAGCGCAATACCCAGCCAATAGATCGCTTTACCAACCAACCCTTCAGCGCCGCGTTGGGTCAGCTCGAGTTGCTTGAGTTGTTCCAGGGTTTCCTGATCCGTCGCCATAGATTTATCGGATGCATCTCTGGTCATAACAGCACCTGCCAGATTGCCAGCCGGCAATGCCGGCTAGCGATTGGATTACAAAGACGGCCTGAACCTATTCAGACCGATTGATGGCACTTACTCAGCCACCAGGTGAGGAGGGATAGTCAGGCCCTGCTCGCGATAGTAACGCGCAGCACCCGGATGCAAAGGCACCGGCAGTCCAGCAATGGCTTTCTCAATCCCCATCGCTTTGGTGGCCTTATGAATACCATTCAAAAATGGCAAGTTTTCATAGATGTTTTTGGTCAGCAGATAGACATCTTCTTCCGGAATATCAGCCCGTACCGACAAGAAGTTCGGTTGTGCAATGGTGTTAATGACTTTGCTCTGGCCAGGATAGGTATTCGCCGGAATCACAAAACGGGTCCACAGCTCATAACGACCATTCGCCTGCTTCATCTGCTCATCGGTAAAATCCAGTACCGTCATATCGCTGCCCAGTGCAGCAAAGGCACGGGTAATCGCACTCACAGGCACACCTGCCGGAATATTTATACCTTCCACAGTGCCATTCTGCAGTGCATCCGCACTGGGACCGTAGCCCATATAGGCAAGATCGAATTTATCGGCATCCATCCCCAGTCCCTTGAGGATCTGACGACCAGAACCCTCGGTACCAGAATTACGCTTACCAATAGAAAACTTTTTGCCCTCGATCGCCGCCAGGTCAGAAACAGTCCCGGTTTTGACATGGCTGCTACGCACTGCAAAATGCTCCACGTTCTGCCATAACATGGAAACTGAACGCAGCTGTTTCTGCGGACCACTCTCCTGCACCTTGCCTTCGCCATTCCAGGCCCAGGCACCATACAGCCCCTGCATAATGGCAAATTGGGCTTCATTTTCTCGTAGGAGTTTAACGTTCTCACCCGAGCCTGCAGAACTTATTGCCGACAGCGAGAAGTTATGTGCTGGTTCCAGTTTTACTTTTGACAGGGTGGCCAGTGCCACACCCACTGGATAGTAGGTACCACCCGTGGAGGCGGTAGCCAGAATATAAGAACGTTTGTCCGCTGCCTGTGCAGGCAGAGCGCTCAGGCTTAACGCTGAGCCAAGTGTCAGAGCCAGGCCCAGACCTTTGATAAAACGGCGTTTGGTCGCTTGCATGGTGAGTGTCCTCTAGCGATTGTTATTGTTAGCAAAAGATTTCACGTACCTTTGGTTTAGCAAGCCTAGGGCCAACTGCCAAAAAATATTACAAGCGATTGATTTATATAAATTAAATATCTATATGGCGGCATAATCACCAGGCATGATCAGCAAAATATTGCCGATAAACTGGATTTAGATAAGCAAGATATTGCTGATAAGTGCTCAAGTAAGCGGAAAATTCGCTGCGCAGCACCCTATTTTTAGGCCAAAAATTCAGATAATCCCCCAGCGCCATCCCGTATCGGCAATTTCCCGCCTAGGACAGGAAGTCACTGCGGTTAATGCCATATTTATGCATTTTCTGGTTCAGAGTACGCCTGGGCAGATCCAGCGCATCCATCACCTGCTGAATATTACCCCGGTATTGCTGCAATGCCTGACGGATCACATGAGCCTCAAAGTTCTGCACCTGCAACAGTAACGGCAGCTCCCCGCTGGCGATATCACTCTGTTCTGAAGCCGTCGGCTGTAGTAGCTCAGTGAGATTGCACTGCGGGTCCATGCCAAAGCGTAGCGCTATATTACGCAACTCACGTACGTTGCCTGGCCAGGCATAATGTTGCAGCGTGCGCATCTCCTGAACACTGCATGGCTGATAATCTTGCTGCTGTTGTTGGGCACCCTGACGGGCATAAAACTCAAACAGTAACGGAATATCTTCTGTCCGTTCTCTCAAAGGCGGAATATACAGCTGGCCCAGATTTAGGCGGTAATAGAGATCTTGCCGAAACGCCTCATCCCCTTTCAGCTCTGTTTTGGTCGCGGCCACCACCCTGAGATTAAGTGACCTGGCGCGATTGTCGCCCAGGCGCTCGATACTACCCTGCTCCAGGGTACGAAGTACCTTGACCTGCAAATTAAGGGGCATGCTTTCAATCTCATCCATAAACAGCGTGCCACCCGCTGAAAATTCGAATTTACCAATGCGCCTTTTACTGGCACCGGTAAAGGCCCCCACTTCATATCCGAACAACTCACTCTCAAACAGACTTTCCGGGATAGCACCGCAGTTCAGAGGAACAAAAGGTTGTTCAGCACGGGGGCCAAATTCATGCAGGCACTGTGCGACCAGCTCCTTACCGGTACCGGTTTCACCATAGATGATCAGGTTAGTGTCGAGTTTGGCCAGCCGCAGAATTTCCCGCCGCAGCCGGTCCATTGCTGGTGACAAGCCAATCAGCCGGTCTTCAATACTGGCGTTGTGATGAAGGCGCTGTAACAGCCGCTGATTTTCCAGGGTAAGGCGGCGTTTTTCACAAGCCCGGTGCAGGGTTTCCACCAGCCGCTCGGGGTCAAAAGGTTTCTCAATAAAGTCATAGGCCCCTTCGCGCATGGCGGTGATGGCCATATCCACACTGCCGTGGCCTGTTACCAGAATAATTGGCAGCTCAGGTACCTGTTGCAGTGCCAGCTGCAGTAACTCTTGCCCGTCCATCTGCGGCATACGCACATCGGTGACCAAAATCCCGTCATAATCCGGATTCAGTACTGCCAGCGCAGCGTTGGCATTATCAAACTGGGTCACTGTAAAACCCGCCAATTCAAGCCACTGAGCCGTGGTCTGACGCACCGACGTTTCATCATCCACCAGAATGACCCGACCTCTTTGCTCTATCACCGTAGTGTTTCCTGTATTGATTCTGTGGTATCACGTTCAGCCAAAGGCAGACAAACCCGAAACAATGCGCCGCCACCAGCCTGGTTTTCCGCCCGTATCTGACCGCCAAAATCCATCACTATGCTGTAACTGATAGCCAGTCCCAAACCAAGGCCCTCGCCGACATCTTTGGTGGTAAAAAACGGATCGAACAGGTGCAGGCGGCTCTGCTCAGTAAAGCCCGGCCCCGTATCAGATACAGCAAAACAGGCCTGTTCAGCCTCTTGCCACACGTTAAGCTGCAACTGTTTCTTGGCACTGTGCCGCATCGCATCCAAAGCATTACGTAGCAAATTGATCAGCACCTGCTCAAGCCGCGGCTGATCCGCTTGCACCAGCGGCAGCGTTTGGTACTCCAACTGCAACTCAACTGCTTGTTCAGCAAGTTCATCTGAGAACATTGGCAATACCTGCTCAAAACAGCTAACCAGAGCCACGGGGGTCAAGCTCTGCGGACGTTTATGAGCAAACGTTTTCAACTGCCCGGTTATCAATGCCATTCGTTCAGTCATCTGTACTACTTGCTCTAGTGCCTTTTCTGCTGCTTCACGCTGCTCCCGCTGCAGCAACAAACGGCTACTGAACACTGACGTGCGAATTGCAGTAAGCGGCTGATTCAATTCATGAGCAATGGCTGCTGCCATAGTCCCCAATGCGGCCAGTTTTGATTGCTGAATCAACTCAGCCTGTGCTTCATGCAACGCCTGGGTACGCGCCTGGACACGTTGCTCCAGCACTTCATTCGCCTGCAGCAACGCCTGTTCGGCGCGCTTACGTTTACTGATATCCACCAACGTCACAAGATAGCCGTCACTTTCGCTCCAGGTGATTGGATTTATAGAAATAATTGCCGGAAACTGACTACCATCCAAGCGCTGCGCCACGGTTTCCAGCAGGTTAATCGGTGTAAAGGTAACAGGGTCAGCCAACTGTCCAGCGAGTGCTTGCAACTCAGCAGCAGATTGATCACTCGCTAACAGCTGCTCAATTGAGACCGCCATCAGTTGCGCCGCATCCACTGCAAAATACTGTTGTGCTCGGGGATTACTGAACAGGATAGCCCCGGTCTGATTAACCACCATCAAACCCGCCTGAGTATTCCTGATCACGGCCCGTTGCTGGGCTTCATTGGTTAAACGTAGTTCACGGGCCACTTGATGAGAACGCAACTTCAATTGGCGCTCACGGACAAACAGTAAAAACAGGATCAACGCCAGGCCACCGCCGACAATAAAGGCCGTAATCGAACGCAATTGCCGATAGACCGGTGTGAGATCAGTGAGGAAGTGCACCTGCCACTGCAAATCATCCAGCAATACCGACTGCACCAGATAGCTTTGTTGACGGCCAGCTGAGCGCAACACCGGCTGCGTTTTACCCAACAGCCAATCTGCATCCCAGTACCAGTTCGATGAGCCGGTTTGCTGCGAACCATTTCGTGCAGCCGTTAACTGCGCTCCCCGTAACCCTTCCAGGCTCGACAAAAACAGCTGCCCCTGCTGGTCACTGACGGCTAAATAATCCCGGCTGGTGCTCCAGTTGTCCTGCAGTTGGCGCAAGTCCACACCGACCACAGCAACACCCAGCAACTTGCCGGCAGCATAGACCGGCGCGGAAAGATAATAGAGCGGTATCTGTTTACCGGCAGCGAAATATCCGCCATATTCGCCATTTAAGGCACCTTGAAAGAAGGGTTGTTCATGCCCGGAACTCGGCAATGTACGCTGATTACTGCGCCAATCACTACTGGCCACAACGTGACCCTGAATATTCAGCACCCCCCAGTTAAGGGTGCCCGCCACCTGATTAGCCTGTTCTAAGGACTGACGTACCACAGGCAGCAGTTCAGGATCAGCGGTTTGCAATAACTGACGGACATTTTGATTCTGGGACAGCACAAAAGGCATGGGGGCAAAGCGATTTAGGTCACGGCGAATAGCACTGATATGCACCAACAGCCGGTTTTCTCCGTGTAAACGGATATCCTGCAGCAGGTTAGCCCGACTGACCAGCATGAGCTGCCAGCCGGCAACCAGGGTTAACGCCAGTACCAGCAGCAGCAACCCAACATGACTTATTGATTTCGAAAGCACAGCAGTTTTCACGGGCATATTATTCCGCTCAGAGGCCTCCATCAATACCTGCAAAACCACACAATATCCAGCGCTATTGCAGGCTCACCCGTTATTCTGCCTGCAATGCCAGCACAGGACTAAGTCGGGCCGCCTGCCGCGCTGGCAACACGCCTGCCAACAACCCAACCACCACCGACAACAGCAGCGCCAGGCTCAAATACACCAGGTCCACCGTCACCGGTAGCGCGGGCAGCAGTACGACCAGCGCAGTCAACAGCAGCATCGCTAGCAGCAAACCGACAATCCCCCCCAGCAATGCCAACAGTACCGCTTCGGCAAGAAAGAGACGCAAAATCTGCGCAGAGGTGGCCCCCAATGCTCTCAGTAAACCCACTTCTGCACGGCGCTCCCGGACAGTGGTGACCATAATAGTCGTGATACCGATAGCACCCACCAGTAATGAGATTCCGCCCAAGCCTGCCACTGCCGCCGCGAGTATGCCAAGAATACGATCCATGCTGGCCAGCATCTGGTCCTGTGTTATCAGTGAAAAATCTTCCCTGCCATGGCGTTCAATTAAACGCTGCCGGATCAGCTCAGTTAAAGTCTCAGTTTGAATGCCCGCGCGATAGGTAACATCAATTTCCATGAGGCCCGCCCGGTTAAACAGTGTCAACGCTCTATCGACCGGTATATATACGATGTCATCCAGGTCAAACCCCAGCATCTGACCTTTCTCTGCCATCACACCACGCACACGATAGCGTTCCCCCCCCACCCTGACGAACTGGCCCAGCGGACTCTCACCGGCAAACAGTTCACGCCAGACCTTATGCCCCAATACGGCATAGGGCTGTGACGCCGCGCCTGCCTCATCCGCCAAAAACCGCCCCAGCAATAGTGGAAACCGCCAGGCCACCGCCATATCGCCACCTACGCCAAGTATATCGGTATGTCGTACCCGGCGGCCAAACTCAATCGCTCCGGCTCCCTGCACCAGCGGAACCACATGCTCTACATACGGAAGATAACGCAGACTGGCGGCATCCGACAGGCTTAAAGGCCGGGTACTGGACAATAACCCTCCCACACCCCCAGTTTGGGTTTTGCCCGGATTAATGGCCACAATACGACTGCCAAACTGAGAAAAATTTTCCAATACATAGAGGCGAATCCCCTGCCCCAGCGTGGTCAGCAGCACCACCGCGGCAATGCCAATGGCGATACCCAGCACAGTTAGCAGGGTGCGTAAACGACTGGTCAGCATGGCCCGTAGGGTCAGGTGAATAAAATCACTGCTTCGCATCCGGCACCTCACCTCTTAATGCCAGCACCGGGGCCATCTTCGCCGCACGTCGCGCAGGCAGCCAGGCAAACAAAAGCGCAACGCCGAGCGCGACACCCAGCGCACCCAGCAACGCCCAAAGCGGCACCGCAACCGGAAACTGCGGCCAGATACTATGTGCCAGCCAGAGCACCAGATACCCCACCAGCACCCCCAGCAACGCCCCCAGCAAAGACAATAGCAGTGCCTCACTGAGAAACAGCCAGTGCACCTGCCGCTCACCCGCACCCAGCGCTTTGAGCAGGCCAATTTCACGGGTTCGCTGACTGACACTAATCAGGGTGATATTCATAATCAAAATGCCCGCCACTATCAGGCTAATGGCGGCAATGGTCGCGACACTCAGGGTTAACAGATGGAGTATCTTGTTAAAAACACCCAGCACGGCATCCTGGGTGACTACGGTGACATCGAGTTCTCCACCATGACGCTGTTGCAGAGTGGTTTCCAGTCGCTGACGCACGGTATCAATCTGCGCCGGATGCTGCACTTGAACAAATAACCGGAACAAACCTTCAGTATCAAAAATTTGCATTGCACTGGCGACAGGGATCAAAACCGCTTCACGCATATCAGTGCCCAGAGAGACTCCCTCTTCCTGCAAGATACCCTGAACCCGCATACGATAACTGCCAACACGCAACCAAGTTCCCAACGGGTTCCCGGTAGGTAGCAGCTCCCGGCGCACTTCCGTGCCAATGACTGCCAACGGTGCGGCCTGAGCCAGAGGCAACATAGGTAACGCCTGCCCGGTTTGAGTATTAAGGCCACGGATAGTAAAAAAGCTGGCACTGGTTCCGACAACGATTAACTCACGGTTGCGGCCGCCACTGTGTACCGGTGTTAGACCCACCACCAGCGGTGCCACAGCTTTCACACCCGGCAGGCGGCGTAAAACGTCAGCATCCTCGAGTGTTAGGTCACGAGTGCCTTCGCCGGTCAACGGCGGTAATCCACCGGTGGTTTCTTTACGACCGGGAAGGACAATTAGCACATCGTTCCCCAGCAGCGAAAATTCCTGCAACACAAAGCGGCGGGCACCCTCGCCAAGGCCGGTCAATAACAGCACGGCGCAGACCCCCACACTGGTGGCAAGCAATATCATCAGAGTGCGAAACCACTGCCTTCGCAACAGCCGCAGATTAAACAGCAGCAGGTCAGGCAGGCGCACCAGAGTGCTCCAGGCTGTCACTGACCAACTGACCATCCCGCATCCATAAGCGGCGTTTTGCACGCTCCCCAATGGCCGGGTCATGAGTCACCACCAACAGGGTAATGCCTTCCTCGTTGAGTTCTTCCAGCAGTGCGATCACTTCCCCCCCGGCGTGAGTATCGAGGTTACCGGTAGGTTCGTCAGCCAGCAGTAGTGCAGGTTTACGGATGACTGCTCTGGCGATAGCCACCCGTTGCCGTTGCCCCCCGGACAACTGATGCGGCAGGTGTTCTGCATGTTTATCCAAACCCAGTCGCTGTAACAGTGTATCCACCTGGGGGCGGCGCTCAGCGGGAGCAGTGCCATTCAGCACCAACGGCAGTTCAATATTTTCCCGGGCTGTCATCCGATCAATCAGATGATAGGCCTGGAATACAAAACCGACCTGGCTGTTACGACATCCCGCGCGCCGTTCCTCGGTGAGTTGGTACATCGCCTCGTCGTTCAACCAATACTCTCCGCTGTCCGGTTGATCCAGCAGACCCAGCATATTTAACAAAGTGGATTTCCCGGAACCGGACGGGCCCATCACCGACAGGTATTCACCCGCTGCAACATCAAGACAAAAATGATCCAGAGCGGTCACCGTTTCGCCGCCCAGACGGTATTGCTTACACAGGTTATCCAGCCGTATCACTCCGCCACCACTCTGGCGCCAGCTTCAGCTCCAACGGTATCCAACCGGCTCAAAATACGGTCGCCATCCCTCAGTCCAGACACAACTTCAACCCAGCTCCAATTACGCAGACCGGTTTGCACCTCAACTGACGCTAACCGCGACGCGTCCGGATTAAACCGCAGTACCCGATCACCCTCCAGTAACGTATCGGTAGGTACCCTCAGCACCGTGTCATGCCGCGCCAGAATCACTTCGATATCAGCACTATACCCAACCAGAAGTACTGCCCCAGCGGGTGGCTGAACAAACAGCACATCCACATCGACGGTACGTGCCTGTTTTTCCAATTCCGACACATAGGGCGCTATACGACTGATATAACCGGCAAAACTCTGGCCACGGAAGGCATCCAAAGTAATTCTGGCCGGCTGGTCAACCTTAAGACTGGCAGCCTCAACTTCATCAATCGGCGCTCGTACATAAAGACAACTGTCATCAATCAAGTCAACCGCCGGCGGGGTTGCCACTCCCGGCGGTGAAGGCGTAGTGTACTCGCCGGGTTCGCCATTGATCTCCGCCACAATACCGGCATAAGGCGCCCGTAACTGCATCTCATCCAGTAGCACCTGGGTCCGCGCTAGAATCACCTTGGCCCGGGCGACCTGAGCAGTTGCCAGTTGACATGCCAGCGCTTGCACCCGGGCATCTGTGGCCAGACGATCAAGCTGTTCATCCGATAGTAATTTCTGTCCCGCCAGCCCCTGCGCACGGGTTTGCTCACGTTTAGCCAGCGCCGCACTCTGGCAGCGTTGCTGGCGTTCAAGCTGAGCTAACTGGACCTCTACATCAGCCTGTTGCAGGTTTACCTGCTGCTCTCGATCATATAGCTGAAGCAATAACTGTCCCGGTTTAACCCGGTCGCCCTCCGCCACCAATAGCTGCTCCACCCGGCCACCCCGTGGCAGTGCCAACCGGGAACGGTGACATGCCCGAATACTGCCCGCCCGGCTGTTAGCGGCAATCTGCTCTACCACCCCTGTCGACACCCGATGCAAGGGAACCAACACTGGCTCTTCCTGGCTGGCATACCAGACCACTGCCGCTAATACGATTACCATCACGACTACAACTTGTTTCATCGGTTCTCCCCACCGATATGCTTTCGTAATAAACATAGACTGTATTATGCTCAGGCAAGGCGGCTAACGGATGGTTTTGTCACCTTTTACGCGTCATAACCGGGTCAACACACCTGCAGAGTGAGGAAGAAGCCATGAGTAATCAGGGGCTGGTGTATGGATACAAGCTAGATGGTCAAGGCGGAGGTACCGCCATATCCTGGTCGGAAATTGAGCAATGGCAACCGGACCAAGGCCCGATCTGGCTGCACTTTGATTACACCGACAGCAACGCCCAACAGTGGATTCGGGAAGCAAGCGGTCTCGACAGTCTGGTGGCAGATGCGTTACTTAGTGAAGAGAGCCGACCGCGAGCCAGCCAATTGGATAACAACAGCCTGTTACTGGCTCTGCGCGGTGTCAATTTAAGCCCCGGTTCGAATCCTGAGGATATGATAGGCATTCGCATCTGGTGTGATGGTAAACGTATCATCAGTACCCGCAAGCGGCGAATGCTATCTGCACAGGATCTGGTGAATGCTCTGGAAAGCGGAACCGGCCCCTGTGACGTTGGCGATTTTATCACCCAACTCACCTACCGCCTGATCAACCGCATGCAAAACACCATTCAGGATACCGAAGACCATGTGGATGAAATCGAAGATCGGGTGCTCACCGGGCAAGGCGAAGCACTGCGCAGTCAGGTATCCGGGTTGCGCCGACAGGTTATAGCCCTGCGCCGCTATCTGGCACCGCAACGGGAAGCAATGATGCAACTGCAGACCCTGCGTATTAACTGGCTGACCGACCAGCACCGACAAAGCCTGCGGGAAGTCACGGACCATCTGATTCGCTATCTGGAAGATCTGGACTCGGTACGGGATCGGGCAGCGGTATCACAGGAAGAGCTGGGCAACCAACTGTCTGAACAGATGAACAGCCGCATGTATGTGCTATCACTGGTGGCAGCGGTGTTTCTGCCATTAGGTTTTCTAACTGGGATGTTAGGGGTGAATATCGGCGGCATTCCCGGTACCGAGAGTAGCGCCGCTTTCTGGTGGTTCAGCGCAGTATTGCTGATTTTGGTCATACTGCAGCTATGGTATTTCCGACGTAAAGGCTGGGTGTAAACCCAGCCGCCGGTCAGGAGTGGTCGTTCTTGGATTCGTCCTGAATATAACTCGGTTGCACCGGCTCAAGGTGCCGGTCAAGCTGACCAATATCCAGCATGGGTGCTGCGTCAATGTGATGGGCGTCCAGCATAAAAGCAACACGTTCAAGAGCCGCAATCACCATCGACTGCTCCCAGCCCTGCATATCGTCAAAGCGACGGATAAACATATCCTGCTGGGTGGTGGGTGCGCCTTTCATCATCTCCATGCCCTGATCTGTCAGAAAAACCCAAACCTTGCGCTTATCTTCTTTACCCCGTTCACGAGCAATCAGCTGCTTTTTCTCAAGCCGGTCCAGAATACTGGTCACCGTTGCCTGTGCCAGTGCCATCTCTTTGGCTAACTCACCTGTCGATAAGTGGTTTTTCTGCCGCAGAGTCTGCATCACCATCAGTTGTGGCAGGGTGAGCCCCGTACAACGACTGATATGTTTTTCCTGCATGTCGGTAGAGCGAATAATCTGGCGTAATAACACCAGTGCATCCTGACTTTTATCCATCGCTTGTCTAACTATCTCGGACTCATTGGACCCCGATTTTACCGCGACATTCATACTAAGTAAGCCATTCATCGCCTGTTTCACCCAATTATTAACTTAGTGTTACTAAGTAAAATTATATCTATTTTGTTCAAAAAAAAGGCAATATATCAATTTTTTGCCCTAAAAAGCACCTTTTATGGGTAAAAAAGTACCAAAATTTGCGAAATTATTTTCAATCCGTATAATTCACATCCATCGCATTACGAAATATTAGATATACGATGAATAACACCACTGTGCGTTTACGTAAGCCAAACGCCAAAGACGGCTATGCCGTACACCAATTAATCAGCCAGTGTCCGCCACTGGACCAGAATTCGGTTTACTGCAATTTATTGCAGTGCTCTGACTTGAGCGATAGCTGTATTTTGGCCGAAAGCGACACTGGCGTAATTGCGGGCTTTATTTCCGGCTACCGTCCGCCCGCACGCCCTGACACCCTTTTTATCTGGCAGGTTGCTCTGCATCCAGATTGGCGGGGGCAAGGCATTGCACTGAAGATGCTGACTGAACTGTTCGCATCACAAAGTAATGCAACGGCGCTGGAAACCACCATTTCACCGGGGAACGTCGCATCTGAAACGCTATTTGCTCGTTTTTTTGAGCAACAACAGATGCAAGTCGTTAAACACACCCTTTTTTCATCGGCAGAACACTTCGCCGGCAAGCATGATGACGAAGTGCTCTACCGTGGTTCCAAGGCAACTGCCTGAGCCACCAAACCATGGATAGAAACCACAGGTAATGATTATGAATACGTTTGAACAGTATGAATCCGAAGTCCGCAGTTACTGCCGCTCTTTTCCGGTTGTTTTCAGCAAAGCCAAGGGTGCCAGCCTGTTCACCGAAAGCGGCCAGGAGTACATCGATTTTCTGGCTGGTGCAGGTACCCTGAACTATGGACACAACCATCCAGAGCTGAAACAAGCGCTGCTGGAATACATTGAATCTGACGGTTTGACCCACGGCCTGGATATGCACTCCTGTGCCAAAGAGGCCCTGATCACGACACTGCAGGAAGTGATCCTGCAACCACGTGGTCTTAATAACTATGTTATTCAGTTCACCGGCCCAACCGGCACCAATGCGGTTGAAGCGGCTCTGAAACTGGCACGCAAACATACCGGCCGTGAAGCTGTCATCGCCTTTACCAATGGTTTCCACGGCGTATCCGGTGCCGCGCTTAGCTGCACAGGTAACCAGCATCACCGTGGCGGTGCCGGGACATCTCTGCACAATGTCGTACGTATGCCTTACGCCGGTTACTTCGGCGATCAGGTAGACACCCTGGATATGATGGATAAACTGCTGCAGGACCCAAGCAGCGGTATCGATCATCCAGCAGCCGTCATTCTTGAAGTCATTCAGGGTGAAGGTGGTCTGAACGTTGCGTCGCCTGAATGGTTACGCAAGCTGCGTAAGTTGTGCGATAAGCATGACATGCTGCTGATTATTGATGACATTCAGGCTGGCTGCGGTCGTTCTGGCGACTTCTTCAGCTTTGAAGCATCAGGCGTTAAACCAGACATTATTACTCTGTCCAAGTCCCTCAGCGGTTTCGGCTTGCCTCTGGCAGTGACTGTATTCCGTAAAGAGCTGGATATCTGGAAACCCGGCGAACATAACGGCACCTTCCGCGGCAACAACCACGCATTTATTACCGCCAGTAAAGCACTGCGTACTTTCTGGGAAACCAAAGAGTTTTCTGAAGAGATCAAACAGAAAGGCGAATTCGTACGTCAGCGCATGCGTAAGATTTGTGACCGTTTTGGCCCATCATCGCTACACGTTAAAGGCCGTTGCATGATGAGCGGCATCGAATGCCCCGATGGTGAACTGGCAGATGACGTTGTCGCTGAGTCCTTTAAACGCGGCCTGGTGATCGAAACCTGCGGCAACCGTGATCAGATAGTGAAGTGCTTTGCACCGCTGACCATCAGCCAAGACGACCTAAGCAAAGGCATGGACATTCTGGAACAGGCCTTTGCTGCTGCCAAGTCCAATGCTGCTAAATCCGATGCCGCTGCATCCTGAGGAAAAGAGAAACGATGATTGTTCGCAAATTATCCGAAGCACGCCAGTCTGATCGTCGCGTTCGTTCAGACAACTGGGAAAGCACCCGTCTACTGCTGAAAAATGATCAGATGGGCTTTTCCTTCCACATCACGACGATCTTTGCCGGTACTGAAACCCATATCTGGTATCAGAACCACCTGGAATCGGTGTACTGCATCAGTGGTAAAGGTGAAGTGGAAACGCTGACCGATGGCAAGATTCACACCATTGAACCAGGCACCATCTACATTCTGGACAAGAACGACGAGCACCTGCTGCGCGCGTCCGAAGAGATGGAGCTGGCCTGCGTGTTCAATCCGCCTTTGAATGGTAAAGAAGTTCACGACGAAAGTGGCGTTTACCCACTGGAAGCCGACACCGTTTCTTAAGGCATTTGTAACACCGTATTAAATACAGAATAAAAGGCGGCACGCGATGCCGCCGGGGATCAACATGTTAAGCGTAGAGAAAATTGGCGGCACTTCAATGAGCCGTCACATCGACGTACTCAACAATATCTGGCTGTATCAAAAAAACGGTTCTGTTTATAACCGAATATTTGTTGTGTCCGCATACAGCGGCGTGACCGACCTGCTGCTGGAACATAAAAAATCCGGCGCCTCCGGTGTTTACAGTTGTTTCGCTGAAGCCGAGCAGGAAGACGCCTGGTACCAGCAACTGCTGGAAGCACGCGACAAACTGCTGCAGATCAACCATCAGATGTTCACTGGTGCCGAGCTAAAGCAGGCTAACGACTTTATCGAACACCGGATAGAAGGCGCTGCCGGCTGCATGCAAAGCCTGCATAACCTTTGTTCCTACGGCCATTTCCAGCTGGAAAGCCAGTTGGAAACTGTGCGTGAAATGCTCGCCTCGATTGGTGAGGCACACAGTGCATTCAACTCTGTACTGCTGCTGAAGCAACACGGCATTAACGCCCGCATGGTCGACCTGACCGGCTGGAACCTGGAATCACCACTACTCTTTGATGACATGATTCGTCAGTCTTTTGCTGACCTTGATCCATCTCAGGAGATGCTGATCGCTACCGGTTATACCCACTGCCAGGAACGGCTGATGAAGACCTTTGACCGTGGCTACAGCGAAATGACCTTCTCGCGAATATCCACCGCACTGAATGCGGACGAAGCGATTATTCATAAAGAGTTCCACCTCAGCAGCGCCGATCCACGCATTGTCGGGGAAGACAAAGTCGTGACTCTGGGCATGAGTAACTTTGATGTTGCCGACCAGCTGTCTAACCTCGGTATGGAAGCGATCCACCCCAAGGCAGCCCGTGGTCTGCGCCAGGCAGGTATTCCGTTACGCATCAAGAATACATTTGAGCCAGAACATGGCGGTACCCTGATCAGTCAGAATTACTGCAACCCTCGTCCCTGCGTTGAGATCATTGCCGGTCGACGAGATGTCTTCGGCATCGAAGTTTTCGATCAGGAGATGCTGGGCAATCCAGAATACGATATTGGCATCACCGGCCTGCTGCGCCGACTGAAGATGGATCTGGTTAACAAAGAGGCCGATGCCAATAGCATCACCTTCTATGTTGCCGGCAACCGCAAGATGATCAACCGTATCGTGCGCCTGATCGAAGAAGACTACCCCTCGGCCGAAGTCAATGTGCACAACATTGCCCTAATCTCGGCGATTGGTTCCGACATCAAAGTAAAAGGTATGCTGGCCCGCACAGTGGGCGCGCTATCGAAAGCAGATATCAGCATCCTGGCCTTGCATCAGACCCTACGTCAGGTAGAGATGCAGTGTGTAGTGGCAGAAAGCGACTATGAACCTGCGATTCGCGCGCTGCATGCGGCGCTGGTTGAAGCCGAAGATCATGGTAACGTGATACGCGGCGCAGCCTGATCATCTAAGGGTGCTCACTGAGCACCCTTTTTCCCTTGCCATCTGTGCAAGTTTGCTATGCTGTAACCAGCAATCACCTGCGGCCTCACGTGGCCAGCATCACTCAAAGTCCAGGGAGGTTTCTCCATGGATCAACGAACAAATCAACTGACTGGCAGTGCTGCCGTTTTGATTATCCATTTTGAGGAAAAGCTTCTGCCCAAAGCATTTGCCTTAAAAGAACGGCTCGAACAGGACGCTGATCTAGAAGACCAGGACATTGCGTTTCTGGAGCAGCTCTTTGGCCAGGTGCAAAACCTGCAAAGTCTGGCGCATAATCAGCCCGAAATTCAACCCTTTGCCGCCGGCGTGGTCAGTCTTTACCAATCACTGACCCAGCTCGCAGTAAATGCCAGCCCCACCCCACCAGCCGACAATTAGCACAACGGACATATTACTGTCACACGGCCATGAGATGATCCGAGAAAATTATCATTGGAGCAGACCATGTCACACACTACTTTGCACCGTCACCTGATTCAGTTACTCAATAATGGCTATTCAGAAAATGAGATCCGCACACTGGTCATCGCACCCCATGCGGTTATCGATCAGGCCATTGCCACCTACCACCAACAGCAACAAAAAGTGACCCGTCAACTGCAGAGCCAACAAGCACAAGCCAGCTACGCTATGCGACTGAAGCACTAAAATCACCCGCGTTTCACCAGCCTACCCCTCTCCTAAAGCATAATTCTGCTTTTTCTCTGTTGACAATAAATCCATTTCCGATTCAGATACTGTTCAAGCAGCTTGGTGTATTAATCCTCTATAGATAGGTGTGGCGGCACCCTGCTGCATCGCACTGATCTGAAACCCATCAGCAACAAAGGAAAATTACAATGAAAAAAGCACTGATCGGCGCAGCCTTTGCTGCCATGTTGTTGCCAGCTGCAGCTATGGCAGAACGTGATGGCGCAACTGTATACAACACCAAATGTGCAGCATGCCACGCAAGCGGTGTCGCGGGAGCGCCTATGGTCGGCAAGGCTGACGAGTGGGCACCTCGTGTAGCTCAGGGCGAAGAAATGCTTTACAAACATGCCGATGAAGGCCTGAATGCAATGCCTCCACGTGGCATGTGCATGGACTGTACTGACAGTGAATTAAAATCCGCTATCAGCTTTATGGTCGAAAACTCCAAGTAAATTCTGAACAGCGTAAAAAAACCGCCAACTGGCGGTTTTTTTTGTTACTGCCAAACTCAGAATATCTCCTGCGGCAGCAAATCAATCAGCTCAGCATTCGGATCATCAGGCTGAGTCGCTTGAATCTTTTCCAGTGACTCCTCGTCACTACCTTTCTGCACAATAATCTCGACCCGGCGGTTACGTGAGCGGTTTTCCCGACTATTGTTGGGCACCAGTGGTTTAGTATCGGCATAACCCAGCACCCGGAAGCGAGACTGGTCCATACGTGGGTCAGCAAACAATTCATGGCCTACAGCCAAGGCCCGGGCAACCGACAGATCCCAATTAGACTCAAACGCCTGTCCTGAATAGGGGATATTATCGCTGTGACCCTCAATCGCTACCTTACCTTTAACATTGAGTAACACATCACGAATTTTCGCCAACACTGGAATAGACTCATAGCGCAGGTCGGCAGATCCGGAGTCAAAAGACCCCTTCTCCTTAATCCGAATAATGATTTTCTTGCCATCGGTTTCAACTTCGACACTGCCGTCGCCAATCTCCCGGGCCAGCACCTTGGCAAATTCAACCGCTTCTTCCTTGGCTTCCTGCTCCAGCATCTCTCGTAACTGCTCAAGCTGCTCTTCCAACTTATCCTTAATATCACTGTCATCCTGCTTGGAGCGGATATCCAGGGTGTTCATATCATTATTGATCGTCATCTGGCGGATTTCATTCAATGGCGTCGGTTCCGGCCGCCCCGGACTGAATTCCTGCGCAATGATAGAAGTACCCTTAGGAATATCCTCAACCTTGATTTGATTTTGCACACCAAAAGCTTCGCGCATGGAGCCGGCAAGCTGCTTAAACTTAAGCACGTCCATCTCAGAAAACGACAGCAATAAAACAAAGAAACACATCAATAGCGACATCAAGTCGCCAAAGGTCGCCAACCAGGCGGGAAGCCCAGGCTGACAGGGAGGACATTCGTGTTCGGTATCGTCACTCATTTCGACTTCGCTCCGAACTTATTCTTCAACCGTCTCACGCTTTTTACCCGGCAGGTAATTACGCAGCATCTGTTCGATTACCCGCGGATTCTGGCCCGCCTGAATCGCCAGTAAACCGTCGATGATCAGCGCGTTATTCAGAGCTTCCTCATTACGACGCACCTTAAGCTTGTCAGCCATCGGAATACAAATCATGTTGGCCATCATGGCACCGTACAGGGTCGTTAACAGCGCCACCGCCATTGCTGGGCCAATGGATTTAGGATCACTCATATTGGAGAGCATCTGTACCAGACCCACCAGCGTACCAATCATCCCCATGGCGGGGCCGACATCACCCATAGCACTAAAGATAGAGGCACCAAACTCATGCCGATCACTGGTCAGTTTGGCTTCCTTGTGGAGCAGCGTTTTCACCACCTCCGGGTCATGGCCATCCACCAGCAACTGGATACCTCGCTGCATAAAATCACTGCTGACCTCTTTGTCTTCCAGCGACAGCAGGCCACCTTTCCGAGCAGCATCAGCCATTTCCACTGTTTCAGCGATAATATCTTCCGAGTTTACCGATTTGAACATGAAGGCTTTGGCGGCAACTTTACCGGCGGCCAAAAACTGACCCAGGGTATATTTCATTAGCACGACAAAGATGCTGCCGCCGATCACGATCAGCAGCGAGGGGGGGTTGACAAAAATACCAACATCTCCGCCCATGACCATGGCGGCAACAACGATACCAAAACCACCCAACAAGCCGACGAGTGTTGCGATATCCACTCAATGCTCCTTCATCATAACCGGAGAGGAAAATAGGGTTTGCCCCAAAAACAAGATGGTCATCATAGCAAAAATGCATGACCATTCATCTGCTAAGAATGTATAACGGCAGAATTTCCGTATAATTGACGTTAGTTAGTGTAAAACCGTCCGATTACAACACCTTCGGGCGGCATCCGGCCAGGCCGGACGCCTTGCAAACCGCGTCTATCAACCAAGAATAAGCAGACAATATGCCACGCAAAAAGAACGCGCCTGATTTTGAGCACTCCCTTACCGCTCTGGAGACACTGGTTACCCAAATGGAACAGGGCGATCTGTCACTGGAAGAGGCGCTGAAGGCCTTTGAAGATGGTGTTCAGCTGACCCGCCAATGCCAAGAGGTCCTCAATGAGGCCGAACAAAAAGTGCAGTTTTTGGTCGAAAAAAACGGTGAACTCACCACGCAACCGTTCACTGAGCACAAGGACACCTGATCTTGGCCATTGCGGAACTGCTGCAACACTACCAGCAGCGTATTGATCACTATTTGGATGCACTGATCATTTCCGAGGGCATCGAACCGCGCCTGCAAGAGGCGATGCGCTACAGCCTATTCAATGGAGGCAAGCGCATACGCCCGGCGTTGATTTATCTGGTTAACCAGATGCTGGGGGGCGGCGACCAACAGGCTGACCAGGCCGCCGCTGCGATTGAATGCATCCACAGCTATTCTCTGGTTCATGACGACCTGCCGGCGATGGACGATGACGACCTGCGCCGGGGCAAACCCAGCTGCCATGTCGCCTTTGACGAAGCCACCGCAATTCTTGCAGGGGATGCCTTACAGTGCCTCGCATTTGAATTACTCTGCAATGCCAGCCAACTGCCAGCCAACTGCCGATTAGCATTGATCGACACGCTGAGCCAAGCTGCTGGCCACCACGGCATGGTTGCCGGCCAAGCTTTTGACCTACGCCATGTCGGTCAACCACTTACCCTGCCTCAGATAGAAGCGATGCATCAGCACAAAACCGGCGCACTTCTGAAGGCTGCAGTGCGCATGGGCGCGCAATGCAGCGGACAGGCAAGCCAGCCGCAGCTGGATGCATTGAGTCGCTATGCCGATGCCATCGGGCTGGCATTTCAAGTCCAGGATGACATTCTGGATGTTGAGGGTAGCGTGGAACAGATTGGTAAACCCGCCGGATCAGACCAGGCACAGCACAAACCTACCTACCCTGCACTGCTTGGCATGGCTGCGGCCAAAGCCAAACTGACCGAGCTCCATGCCCAGGCTCTCGCAGCATTAACTGATCTACCTAACAGCCAACACCTGGCCGCCTTGGCTGACTTTATCGTAGCGAGGGATCATTAAGCGATGTTTCATGCCATTCCCAGCCAACGCCCAGACACGCCACTGCTCGATCAGATCGAACAGCCTTCTCAACTGCGTCAATTAAGCAGCGGCCAGCTGCCACAACTAGCAGAAGAGCTGCGTGCCTATCTGTTGTACAGCGTTGGCCAGAGTGGCGGTCATTTTGGAGCCGGCTTGGGAGTGATTGAGCTTACAGTTGCCCTGCATTACCTATTACAAACACCGGAAGATCACCTGGTATGGGATGTCGGGCACCAGTGCTACCCCCACAAAATTCTGACTGGGCGCAGAGAGCAACTCACCCGCATTCGTAAAGCCGGCGGCCCCTCACCCTTCCCGAAACGGGATGAGAGTGAATATGACAGCTTTGGTGTCGGGCATTCCAGCACATCCATCAGTGCCGCCCTTGGCATGGCACTGGCTGACCGAATCCTTGGCCAGTGCCGCAAAACCGTTGCCGTGATTGGCGATGGTGCAATGACTGCGGGAATGGCGTTTGAAGCCCTCAACCATGCGGCACACACCCATGCCAATATACTGGTTATTCTCAACGACAATGATATGTCGATCTCCCGCAATGAAGGCGGACTGGCAACTTATCTGGCGAAAAACCTGAAAAACCAAACTGCGGGCGATACCACTTCAGCACTGTTCGAGGCCCTGGATTTTCATTACAGCGGCCCCATCGATGGTCATGACTTTAACCAATTGCTACCGGCACTGCAGGCAGCACTTGAGCGTGATGGCCCACAGTTTCTGCATATTCTCACCCGCAAAGGCAAAGGCTTCGCTCCTGCAGAAGCCGACCCGGTGGGCTACCACTCCCTAACTAAAATTGAGCCAATTAAAGGCCGCAAACAGCCAAAAAGACCCAGCTTCTCAAACCTGTTTAGTGAATGGATCTGTGCCACCGCAGCCAATGACCCGCGCTTAAGCGCCATCACTCCCGCCATGCGCGAAGGTTCGGACCTGATCGCCTTTTCGGAGCAGTTCTCTGAACGCTATTTTGATGTTGCCATTGCAGAACAGCATGCGCTGACGTTAGCCGCCGGGATGGCTTGCACAGGCGCCAAACCGGTAGTAGCCATCTACTCTACCTTTTTGCAACGCGCCTATGACCAGCTGATTCACGATGCCTCATTGCAAAAACTTGATCTGTTATTGGCACTCGACCGCGCCGGGTTGGTAGGTGAAGACGGTGCCACCCATGCCGGTTGCTTTGATATTGCCATGCTGCGCTGCCTACCAGAGACAGTGATAATGACACCGTCCGATGGCACTGAGCTTCAGGCTATGCTGAGTTTGGGCTATAAGCTGCCCGGATTAGCGGCAGTGCGTTACCCTCGAGGCGCAGCACCGGATCCAGTATCGGCTCAAGACACCCCGCTCACACTGGGGCAAGCACAGGTCCTGCATCAGGGTCATGGTGTCGCATTGCTGAACTTCGGGCCGTTATTACACCAGGCCATGCACGTAGCCAAGCAACATAACTATACCCTGGTAGATATGCGCTTCGTAAAACCCCTCGATCAGTCATGCATCAAACAGTTAACCGAAGCACATCCGTTGCTGGTAACCATTGAAGACCATGCTATAGCCGGGGGTGCGGGTTCAGCGGTAAGTGAGTATTTGCATCAAGCTCAGTTAGACAGCGAACTGCTATGCCTGGGTATTCCCGACCGCTGGATCGCTCATGCATCCAGGCCAGAACAGTTGGCTATGTGCGGCCTGGACAGCTCTGGTATTGCTGCAGCCATTGAGTTGCGACTAGCTTCAGTTAAAACTGAACACCAGTAACTGCAGTACCAGCGCGGCATACACCCCTGCCAGCAGATCATCCAGCATAATACCCAAGCCCCCGGATACCTTGCGATCAACCCAGCCAATCGGCCAGGGTTTGAGAATATCGAAGATTCGAAACAGGACAAAACCCAGCACTATCCAGGTCCAGCCCGCCGGTGCCAAGGTCATCGTCAACCAGAAGCCAACAAACTCATCCCAGACAATCCCGCCGTGATCATGTACGCCCAGGTCCTTTGCCGTCCGGTCACACAACCAGATCCCCACCAGCGTGGTCAGCAACAGCATCAGCAAGTACCAGGGCAGACTCAAATGCTGCAACCACAGATAGGGCAAGATGGCGGCCAGGGTACCAAAGGTGCCCGGGGCTTTGGGGATAGCACCACTGCCACAACCAAACGCCAGAAAGTGAATCGGGTTACGCCAAACTGACGCGGGACAATGTTTACTCATGTCATGCCTTTTTGGGGGCAAAGTGATCAAACCCCGCCACAGTTAACGGTTGTGGTTTACCCTGGTGCAACAGGATCAACTCGGAGCCTGAGGTGATCCGGCCAATCACCGTCACCGGTTGTTGTTCTAATAAGGGCAAGTGCGCTTCGGGTAGGGTAAAGCAAAGCTCAAAATCCTCCCCCCCTGACAAAGCCCATTCGAGGCAGGTCGGTGCCGGAAAGTTGCGCTGTATTTGTGGCGAAAGCGGCAGCTTGCTGAGTTCTATTTCTGCGCCACACTGAGCCATATTCAACAGATGACCAAGGTCTGCAACCAAACCATCAGACAGATCAATGCAACTTGAAGCCAGTCCACGCAGCGACTGTCCCAAGCCCAAACGCGGTTCAGGCGCATAAAAACGTTGCTGTAGATAACTCAGATCCGCATTAACCGCCTGCGGTTGCAGTAAGGTTTCCAGGCCAGCACGGCTATCGCCAAGCGTGCCACTGACCAACACCAGATCGCCAGGTCGAGCACCGCCGCGAGTCAACGCTTCATTGTTTGGTACCCAGCCATGCACCTGAGCGGTCACCGTGAGTGGCCCCCGGGTAGTATCCCCCCCAATCAGACTTAATCCCCATTG
Organism: Pontibacter sp. JAM-7; assembly: GCF_048548695.2. Classification (NCBI taxonomy): domain Bacteria; kingdom Pseudomonadati; phylum Bacteroidota; class Cytophagia; order Cytophagales; family Hymenobacteraceae; genus Pontibacter; species Pontibacter sp. JAM-7. Next base: position 108,096 of record NZ_JBLYIF020000003.1, on the reverse strand, counting down.
CTGGCAACAATCAAACAGGGCATCTGCAAACGGTGCCAACCAGGCAGGGTCAGCTTTGGGCAGGGTAAGCGCCAGGGTCAGCCAGGCTGGCTGGGCACCCATTGCCGCCAAGTCACTTACCGCGGCCCCCATCAGGCGACGCGCAATCAGTTCAGGCGGCGTATCGGGCAGGAAGTGAGTGCCTTCCACCAGGGTATCGATAGAAAGCACCAGTTGTTGATCGGGTACAGGCTGAAGAACAGCACAATCATCACCTACCCCCAATACCACAGATGTATCGGCTGATTGTCGGACAAAAAACTGCCTTATCAGCTCAAACTCACCCATGTCAGCGCTTCGCACGAACCTCAGCCATACGCACGCGTTGCGCCAATTTATCCAACACCCCGTTGACGTAACGATGGCTGTCAGTGGCGCCATAGATCTTCGCCAATTCGACGCTTTCGTTGATCGCCACGCGATAGGGCACTTCAATGCGTTTAGACAGCTCAAACGCCCCTATGCGCAACACCGTCAACTCAATCGGATCCAGCTCATCAATACGCCGATCCAGATAATCGACAAACAGCGTATCCAGATCAGATTTACTGGCAGCAATACCGTGCAGCAGTTCAGAGAACAGTTTGATATCGGTATCGCTCATATCATTTTCCACCCGAAACTGGGCTTCAATTTCATTCACTGGCTGACCAGCAATCTGCCATTGATACAGCGCTTGCAAAGCATAGCTGCGAGCCTGGCGGCGCTGGTTTGTCAGAGAGGCTTTTTTCGCTTTCTTTGGCTTGGAGGTAGGTTCGCTCATCCCCGATCAGACCTCAAGCTGCTTCAGCAGGCTGACCATTTCCAAAGCAGACAAGGCAGCTTCTGCGCCTTTATTGCCCATCTTGGTACCGGAACGTTCTACTGCCTGCTCGATGCTGTTGACCGTCAGGATGCCGTTGGCTACCGGAATGTTATATTCCAGAGACACCTGGGCCACACCTTTAGAGCTTTCGCCTGAAACATATTCAAAATGCGGCGTACCACCACGGATGACCGCACCCAGGGCGATGATGGCATCATCCTGCTTTTGCGCAGCCAGACGTTGTACCGCCAGCGGAATTTCAAATGCACCGGGCACCCGTACGATACGGATATTGTCTTCACTGACACCGTGACGTTTCAGGGTATCCAGCGCGCCTTCCAGCAGGCTTTCCACGACAAACGCATTGAACCGGCCAACCACGATGGCATATTTGCCATCGACATTGACGAAATCACCTTCATAGGTTGTTACAGCCATTCTGTATCCGCCTTGTTAGTCTTCACAGGGAATATATTCTTCAATCTCCAGATCAAAGCCGGAGATTGCATTAAATTTCATCGGTGAACTGAGCAAGCGCATCCGCCTGATACCCAGATCACGCAATATCTGAGAGCCAGTCCCTACCGTCAGGTAGGCACCCGAAGCGCTGATATCATTAGTCTTGGTCCGGTTAGGCCGGTTCAGTACTACATCCAGTGCAGTACCCAGATCATAGCGTTGACCACTGTCCAGCAGCACGACCACGCCTTTGCCTTCTTGCGCCACACGCTCCATGGCACGGCGGACTGTCCACTTGGTTTCCTCGCCGGTTTTAACACCGATCACATCGCGCAGCACTTCCGTGCGGATATGTACCCGCACCATGGTTGGATCTTCCGGGGTGATATCCCCCAGTAGCATTGCCAGATGGGTACAACCCTGAATCTCATCACGGTAGGTGACACAGCGGAAATCACCATACTCAGTCGGCAACAACGTTTCCGCTTCGCGAGTGACTGTATGTTCATTGGTAGTGCGATAATGAATCAGGTCTGCGATGGTGCCGATCTTCAGGTTATGTTTCTGCGCAAACAGTTCCAGATCCGGACGACGCGCCATGGTGCCATCTTCATTCATGATTTCAACGATCGCTGCAGCCGGAGTATGGCCCGCCAGGCGCGCCAGATCACAGCCGGCCTCGGTATGTCCCGCCCGACTCAGTACACCACCGGGTTGCGCCATCAGCGGGAAGATATGTCCTGGCTGAACGATATCTGCTGGTTTGGCAGCATGTTTTACCGCGACACGGACGGTGTGAGCACGGTCTGCGGCCGAAATGCCTGTAGTCACACCCTCTGCGGCTTCAATCGACAACGTAAAGTTGGTTGAAAACTGGGCACCGTTACTCTGCACCATCAATGGCAGTTGCAGCTGTTTGCAACGCTCACGGGTCAGCGTCAGGCAGATCAGGCCCCGAGCGTGGGTGGCCATAAAGTTAATATCTTCGGCGCGCACCATTTCAGCAGCCATCACCAAATCGCCTTCGTTTTCCCGATCTTCATCATCCATCAGAATGACCATCCGGCCCTGGCGAATATCCTCTATCAGTTCTTCAGGTGTATTCAGTTCCATATCTATCCGTCATTCGCACTCAGCGGTGCATAAAGCCTGCAGCCGACAGCTTATCCAGCGTCAACCCTTGGCTATTGTTATCGTTATTATCTTTTACCTGCCCCAGCAAGCCTTCCAGATAGCGGGCAATAATATCCACTTCCAGATGCACCTGCTGACCTGTTTGATAACCATCAATGATGGTTTCTTGCGCAGTATGGGGCACAATGTTAAGCACAAAGTCACACCCTTCGACGCTATTCACCGTCAAGCTGACACCATCTACCGTCACCGAGCCTTTTGCCACCAGGTAACGCTGCAATGCTACCGGTGCCTGCAGGGTGAAACGAATTGAGCGTGCATCTTCCTGCCGTGACAGAATCACGCCAACGCCATCCACATGACCACTGACAATATGGCCACCAAAGCGGGTCGTCGGCAACATCGCTTTTTCCAAATTTACTTTCTCACCCACCTGCAGGCGGGTGAAACGGGTATGGCTAAGCGTCTCGCGGGACACATCAGCCACAAAACCATCGCCAGGCAACGCCACGGCGGTCAAGCACACACCATTGGTGGCAATACTGTCACCCAGTTTTACATCCGCCAGATCCAGCGCGCCGGTGCGCACATACAGGCGCAGGTCGCCGCCAGTTTCCGCCACCGCGGCAATTTCACCAATCGCTTCGATGATTCCGGTAAACATCAGTGTGCCGCTCCGTATTCAGGTCGTAAAGTCAGCTTCAAGTCATCTCCCAGCCAACGGCTATCCAGACGCTGCAACCGTACCTGCTGCTGCATTTTAGTCAAGGGCAGAGATACCAACGGGCGAGCGTCACTGCCCAGCAGGGTCATCGCCTGATAAACCACCAGCTCGTCTACCACTTGTGCCTGCAACAAGGCCCCAGCCAGATTAGCGCCGGTTTCCACCAATAACTCATTACACTGCTGTTCTGCTGCCAGCCAGCGCAGCAGAGGCAATAAAGGCACCCGACCATCGCTGTCAGCAGCAAATTGTTTCACTTCGGCGCCCGCTTGTGTCAGTGCGGCTGTATCCTCAGAGCAGGTCACCACCATCGTCCGGCCCGGCTGCTGCAAAATACGCGCGGTCATAGGCAGCCTTGCCCTGGAATCGAGGACTACCCGCAACGGCTGACGTTGGGCGATTGCCTCGGCATCCGCCAGTTTCAGCTCATTACTACGCACTGTCAGTGCCGAGTCATCATGCAGAATAGACTCAACTCCGGTCAGCACCGCTGAGCTGCGCGCTCTAAGCTGTTGGACATCAGCGCGGGCCGCAGGACCAGTGATCCACTGAGACTCTCCTGAATCCATCGCGGTGCGCCCGTCCAGACTACTTGCCAGCTTAACCCGCACAAAAGGCAGACCGGTTCTCATCCGCTTGATAAATCCGGGATTCAGTGATGCGGCCTCCGCCTCAAGCAAACCACTCTGGGTTTCGATGCCCGCAGCTTGCAAGCGTTCGATACCACGGCCAGCCACCTGCGGATTCGGATCAACCATGGCGGACACCACCCGGCTCACACCGGCATTAATCAACGCTTCTGCGCAGGGCGGTGTACGGCCAAAATGACTGCAGGGTTCAAGCGTGACATAAGCAGTTGCCCCGTTGGCTGAACTACCGGCCTGGGATAGAGCATTAACCTCTGCATGGCCTTCACCCGCTCTGCGGTGATAACCCTCACCGACAATGCGTCCACCATGCACCAACACGCACCCAACTCTGGGGTTCGGGTCTGTCGTCCAGGTTCCCTTAGCCGCCAGCTGCAGGGCACGCGCCATATAGGTGCGATCTGCTACCGTCCAATCAGCCATCATTGTCTCCATTCTGGCTGGCATGACCGGCAGATAGACGCTCTATCTCTTCTTTAAATTCGTTGATGTCCTGGAAGCTGCGATAGACAGACGCAAAGCGCACATAAGCGACTTCATCCAGCTTACGCAGCTCAGCCATCACTGCTTCGCCCAATTCACGTGAGGGTAACTCGCGCTCACCGGTAGCACGCAGGCGGTGTTTGATACGACTGACAGAGGCTTCGAATTCTTCAATAGAAACAGGGCGCTTTTCCAGCGCCCGGTGGATACCGGCCCGAAGCTTATCTTCATCAAAAGGTTCACGGGTGCCGTCTGCCTTGATAACCCGGGGCATCAATAACTCGGCAGATTCAAATGTGGTAAAACGCTCGTTACAGGTGACACACTCACGTCGCCTGCGGACCTGCTGACCCTCAGCCACCAGCCGGGAATCCACCACCTTGGTTTCATTGGCACCGCAAAACGGACATTGCATGGTCAGTTTCCAAAAAGAGCGTGGGCCTTACCGGCCGCAAATAAAGAACGTTATTTCCGGGTATTACCAGAGATAAAAAAGCGGCGCTCTGCTATCAGGCGCCGCCGGGAATTGTACATTTTTCCGGCACTGACGAACAGCACCGTTGCAACTGCTTATTTGTAAACCGGGTAACGTGAACAAACCTCTTTCACCTGAGTTTTCACTCGGGCGATAGTCTCTTCGTTGGTGATGTCATCCAGGATATCGCAGATCCAGTTAGCCAGATCGCTCACTTCCGTCTCTTTAAACCCACGACGGGTTACCGCTGGGGTACCAATACGCAGACCGGAAGTGACAAACGGAGAACGCGGATCATTTGGTACCGCATTCTTGTTCACCGTAATGTTAGCGCGGCCCAGGGCTGCATCAGCATCTTTACCCGTAATATCCTTGTCGATCAGATCCACCAGGAACAGGTGATCGTCGGTACCACCGGACACGATGTTGATGCCGCGGCTCTGGAACGTATCAGCCATGGCCTGAGCATTCTTAACCACCTGCGCCTGATACGCCTGCCACTCAGGCTCCATCGCTTCTTTGAAACACACGGCTTTGGCTGCGATCACGTGCATCAGTGGGCCGCCCTGAGATTCAGGGAAGACTGCGAAATTCAGTTTTTTCTGCAAGTCTTCATCAGCACGGGCAGACAGAATCAGACCACCGCGTGGGCCACCCAGAGTTTTATGGGTAGTAGTAGTAACGACATCGGCAATCTGTACCGGTGAAGGATAAACACCTGCTGCAACCAGACCGGCAATGTGCGCCATATCAACAAACAGGTAAGCACCTACCTGGTCAGCAATATCACGGAACCGCTGCCAGTCCACCACACGGGAGTACGCCGAGAAACCAGCGATGATCATTTTCGGCTGGTGTTCCTGTGCCAGGCGCTCAACTTCAGCGTAATCAATTTCACCGGTTTCAGTATTCAACCCATACTGCACTGAGTTATAAATACGGCCGGAGAACGATACCGCAGCACCATGCGTCAGGTGACCACCGTGCGCCAGGCTCATACCCAAGATGGTATCGCCCGGCTGGCATAACGCCATGTAAACGGCGGCATTAGCCTGAGAACCGGAATGCGGCTGTACATTGGCATAGGTCGCACCAAACAGCTCACAAGCACGGTCGATAGCCAGTTGTTCAACCACATCAACATGCTCACAGCCGCCGTAATAACGCTTGTTAGGGTAGCCTTCAGCATATTTGTTGGTTAGCACAGAACCCTGCGCCTGCATTACACGCGGACTGGTGTAGTTTTCGGAAGCAATCAGTTCAATATGCTCTTCCTGACGCACGGCTTCCGCCTGCATCGCAGCCCACAGATCTGCATCAAAATCGGCGATGGTCATATCTTTGCTAAACATCGGCTCTCTGTCCCCTAACTAAGGCAAGATGATCCCCGTACAGCGCCAGGTCCGATAGAAGCGGTAGGTTGGCTTGGCTGAACATTTCGGGAAATTAGAAAACGCGGATTATACCCAAAAACGGCGCAACTGGCACATGAAACCGCCTCAGACGTACTTCAATTATTCTCAAGCACACTCCTGAGCTAAAAACGCGAAAGCCCGGGCGATGCGGCCCGGACCGGATAACGAGGTATACACCTACTCAATGGCGATTGCTCTGCTCTGTTCTGGTTGTGGTACCTGTGTTGGCAGTTCAAGGGGCAATACACCCACGGCAACATGCGCTTTGATGGCCCGTGGTCAATACGATCACCGACCAACAGGCGTCTTACATACTGCCCGTAGTGACGCTACCGGCGGATCAATCTGCCATCTTTTTCCTCTTTTACCTCATTACGGGTTTCTGCCTGAATCGTCGCACCCCGTTATCTACACTGAATTGGATATCCGCTTGCTAACGCCCGACAGGTCCAGTTCAATGCCAGAGCCTTACTCTGACTCGCGCACATCCATGGCTGGGGTGCGCTCACCCTCTTCTACTGGCAGGATGAAAGAAATGGTTGAAAAGGGTATCGTCAAACAAACTGTTAAATCGTCTTAGGTCTCCCATCTGCATCACCTCCGCATACGCTTGCGACTGATCGCCGCATGCTTGGCACTCCCTGCTCAATTTCAGTCGGGAACCCGCCCAAAAAGCGCTAAACCAAAATATTGACCCGAATCAAAATAGCCATTGATTGCAGCTTTCGGCTAAAATTCGCCCATTCGTTTCATAATCGACGCAGGTTAGTGCATGGCACAGTACGTATATACAATGAATCGCGTGGGCAAAGTGGTACCGCCTAAACGTGAAATTCTCAAAGATATTTCCCTCTCATTTTTCCCAGGCGCAAAAATCGGTGTCTTAGGTCTCAATGGTGCAGGTAAGTCCACTCTACTTCGTATCATGGCAGGCCTCGACACTGAAATTCTTGGTGAAGCGCGCCCTATGCCCGGCATTAAGGTGGGTTACCTGCCGCAGGAACCGCAGCTGGATGACAGCAAAACCGTGCGCGAAGTGGTGGAAGAAGCGGTTTCTGATGTGAAAGGCGCACTGGACCAGCTGGACCAGGTGTACGCCGCTTATGCCGAGCCTGAGGCCGACTTTGATGCCCTGGCAAAAAAACAGGCGGAGCTGGAAAACCTGATTCAAGCAAAAGATGGCCACAACCTTGATGCTGCTCTGGAGCGTGCTGCCGACGCCATGCGCCTGCCAGCATGGGATGCAGAGGTTAAACACCTGTCTGGCGGTGAACGCCGCAGGGTAGCGCTGTGCCGCCTGCTACTGGAAAAGCCGGACATGCTCTTGCTGGACGAACCAACCAACCACTTGGACGCCGAGTCCGTGGCCTGGATTGAACGCTTCCTGCACGAATATCCGGGCACCGTTGTGGCAATCACCCACGACCGTTACTTCCTCGACAATGCGGCCGGCTGGATTCTGGAACTGGACCGTGGCCACGGTATTCCGTACGAGGGCAATTATTCCTCCTGGCTGGAACAGAAAGAGCAGCGACTGGAACAGGAAGCCAAACAGGAAGCCTCTCATCGCAAAGCGGTTGCTTCCGAGCTGGAGTGGGTTCGTCAGGGTCAGAAAGGTCGCCAAGCCAAATCCAAAGCGCGCCTGAAACAGTTTGAAGAGATGAACTCCAAAGAGTTTCAGAGCCGTAACGAAACCCAGGAGATCTATATCCCACCTGGCCCTCGCCTGGGCGAGAAAGTCATTGATGCCAACAACATCGCCAAAGCCTATGGTGACAAGGTGCTGTTTGAAGACCTCAGCTTCTCCATCCCACAGGGTGCGATTGTTGGCATTATCGGCGGTAACGGTGCCGGTAAATCCACCCTGTTCCGGATGATCGCCGGTGCAGAACAACCCGATTCCGGTGAGATCGAAATTGGCTCCACGGTGCAGCTGGCATACGTCAACCAGGACCGTGACCTGGATGGCAGTAAAACCGTATTTGAGGAGATCTCTGACGGTCAGGACATCATCACAGTTGGCAATTATCAGACACCAGCCCGCGCTTACTGCGGCCGTTTCAACTTCAAAGGTGGCGATCAGCAGAAATTTGTCAAAGACCTGTCCGGCGGCGAGCGTAACCGTTTGCATATGGCCAAACTGCTCAAGGAAGGCGGTAACGTGCTACTGCTGGACGAACCAACCAACGATCTGGATATCGAAACCCTGCGTGCTCTGGAAGAAGCCTTACTGGCATTCCCGGGTTGTGCAGTAGTGATCTCGCATGACCGCTGGTTCCTCGACCGTATCTGTACCCATATGCTGGCGTATGAAGGTGACTCTAAAGTGGAGTTTTTCGAAGGCAACTACACCGAGTACCAGGCTGACTACAAACGCCGTTATGGCAAAGAACATCAGCCAGAGCGGATCAAGTACAAACGTATGACTGATCTTGGCTAAGATGTGAATAACAATGCCCCGACTGTTCGGGGCATTTTTTAACTGGGTTAAGCTCCAGTCATGAACCCAGGCGCCGATACGCTGACAATAAGCACGCGTCACTGTAACCTGCCAAACTATACTGCGTATTCAGCCAACGACTGACGAATCAGAGGAAGCACCGCTGTGTCGACACTAGAAGCTAATCGCCGACGTTTCACCCGCATCCACTTTGATGCCAAAACAGAAATCATGCAGGGCGGAATTGATTATCCGGTAACCCTGATCGATATCTCATTTAAAGGGGTACTAGTCAGTGCGGAAAACCAGTTACCCGTTGCACCCGGCGATCAGGTCAGTGTCACCATCCATGTCCTCGGTGATGACCTGACGATTCAGGCACCACTGACTCTCAAGCATCAACATGACAGCCGTTACGGGTTTGTACTGGGACAGCTTGATCTGGATTCACTGACCCTGCTACGCAGGATCGTGGAACTTAACCTGGGAGAGGAAGCACTGCTGGAGCGAGAACTGGAGCAGCTGATTCAGGACTGATACGGTTACATCGCTTCCAGTGCTTCAGCCAGTTTGGTCACCCCCACCACCTGCATGCCAGCAACCGGCTCTTTAGGCACATTGCCTTTGGGCACTATGGCTCGCTTAAAGCCATGTTTGGCTGCTTCACGAATCCGCTCCTGCCCATTCGGCACCGGACGAATTTCACCGGAGAGTCCCACCTCACCAAACACCATCAGGTCCTGTGGTAAGGATTGATCCCGAAAACTGGAAACCACTGCCAACAGCAGCGCTAGGTCCGCACCGGTCTCCAGCACTTTGACACCACCCACCACATTGACAAACACATCCTGATCACCGGTCATCAAGCCTCCATGTCGATGCAACACCGCCAGCAGCATGGACATCCGGTTTTGCTCAAGCCCTACAGCCACCCGGCGCGGATTGTTCATCGGCGAAGTATCCACCAGCGCCTGAATTTCCACTAATAACGGCCGCGTGCCCTCCCAGACCACCATGACAACACTGCCAGGCATCGGCCCTTCACCCCGACTGAGAAAGATAGAGCTTGGGTTCTTCACCTCTTTCAGTCCCTGCTCAAGCATGGCAAACACGCCCAGTTCATTGACTGCGCCAAAGCGGTTTTTATGCGAACGCAATGTACGAAAGCGGGAATCAGAAGAACCTTCTAACTGCAGAGAGCAATCAATCATATGCTCCAGCACTTTAGGGCCCGCCAGGGAGCCATCTTTGGTGACATGCCCTACCAACAACAGCACAGTGCCCGTCTGTTTGGCGAAACGCGTTAAAAATGCCGCCGACTCCCGCACCTGTGACACCGAACCCGGCGCCGACTGCACATCCGTCATGTGCATCACTTGAATTGAATCAATCACCATCACTTTTGGCGACAGTTGATGCGCAGTATCACAGATGGTTTCCACGTTAGTTTCGGATAGCATCTGCAACTGCCCGGTTGGCAGACCCAGCCGACGGGCACGCATCGCCACCTGCTGTAACGACTCTTCTCCGGTAACGTAGAGTGCAGGCATATGCTCCGCCAGAGCACACATGGTCTGTAACAGCAGGGTACTTTTACCTGCCCCGGGGTGACCACCAATCAATACCGCAGACCCCGGCACTAAACCACCGCCAAGCACCCGATCGAGTTCACCGGCCCCGGTGGTAAAGCGTGGCATCTCGTCCAATGCCACATCAGCAAGGTTAACCACCGCCGACTTGCCAGCCCCCCCCGCATAACCATCGAAGCGAGCGGTGCGTGCCTGAGTAGCCGTGCCCAATCGCACTTCTGTCAGAGTATTCCAGGCATGACAGGCTGTGCACTGGCCCTGCCATTTGGTGTAATCAGCGCCGCAATCATTACAGACATAGGCGGTTTTTTGTTTGGCCATGCAGCTCTCCGGCGTAGGTTAGTCTGGTGGATTCTAACGGATTATAAGAACAAGCGGCATGGCGCCTGATGATTTACTTTTCTGCAACAAATAAGGTTCTGGGGTTCGCAATGCTATCGCGACAACACTAAACTCAAAGCACCGCCAAAGTGGTAAATATAAAAACAAAACAGATCTACAGGTTATTAACTTATGAGACGTCCTGTAAGAATTGCCGTAACAGGTGCTGCCGGCGCTATTAGCTACAGCTTATTGTTCAAAATAGCCGCAGGGGAAATGATGGGTAGGGATCAACCCGTCATCCTGCAATTGATAGAACTGCCACAGGCTATGGATGCCTTACGCGGTGTAGCGATGGAGCTGATGGATTGTGCATATCCGTTACTCCACACCATCACCTTGCATGACAATGTTGAAGATGGATTCCGTGGTGCCCACTTTGCCCTGCTGGTAGGCGCAAAACCGCGCGGCCCCGGCATGGAGCGTGGCGATCTATTGGAAGAAAACGCCGCCATCTTTGCTCGCCAGGGCAAAGCACTGAATGATGTTGCCAACCGCGATGTGAAGGTATTGGTCACCGGCAATCCGGCCAACACCAATGCTCTGATCGCCAGCCGAAATGCACCCAATTTAAGTCCATCACAATTTACCTGCTTGACCCGACTCGACCACAACCGAGCGAAAGGCATTCTCGCCAACCATTGTGGTGTAACCACCCGAGATATTGAAGGCATTATGATATGGGGCAACCACTCGGCCACCCAGTATCCAGACCTGCATCATGCAACCATTCTCGGCAAACCCGCCCTCAGTCAGATAGACACCAGTTGGTACCGGGACGAGCTGATCCCGAAAGTACAAAAACGCGGGGCAGAAATCATCGAAGCGCGCGGCTTGTCGAGTGCCGCCTCTGCCGCCCAGGCCATTGTTGACCAGATGAATGATTGGGTGCTGGGTACCGAGCCCGGTGAAATCATCAGCATGGGCATTCTCAGTGACGGTAGTTACGGTATTACCAAGGGGGTTTTCTTCTCTTTCCCGGTACGCTGTAACTATGGCCGTTATCAGATCGTGCAGGACTTCCCGATGAATGATTTCAGCCAGAAGCGCCTGACCGAGACGGAACAGGAACTACTGGAAGAAAAAGCGATTGTGGAACACCTGCTACCCAAAGAAACCGAGGCCTCCCACCAGAACCTGTCCATCTGCCTACGCTCAGGTGTCACTCTCTATGCCGACGATACCGGACCGGATTCTGACAGCAAATTCATGACCACCAACCGGGTGATGTAACTCGGACGGAGAGCGGGGCATCTTAAACCGCAACAGGACCGTTAGAGTATCGAGCCTGTTGCGGTTTACTCATCCAAACTAAGACCACTGCCTGCTTTCACAGCGTCTAAGCCTTACCCTAGGTGAAGAGTCAAAACTAATAACAACACACAGGAAGCACTATGAAACTTGAAACCATCGCGGTCCATGGCGGCTACCAACCCGACCCAACTACCAAAGCCGTCGCAGTACCGATTTACCAGACCACCTCCTATGCCTTCGATGATGCGCAGCATGGCGCAGACCTATTCGACCTCAAGGTTGAAGGCAACATCTATACCCGGATCATGAACCCAACCACCGACGTGCTGGAAAAACGCATGGCGGCGCTGGAAGGCGGTATCGCAGCCCTGGGCGTAGCATCTGGTATGGCCGCAATTACCTACAGTATTCAGACCATCGCAGCAGCCGGAGACAACATCATCTCTACCAGTGAGCTATATGGCGGCACCTATAACCTGTTTGCCCATACCCTGCCACACCAGGGCATTACAGTACGTTTTGTAAACAAGGATGATTTTGCCGCTATTGAAGCGCAGATTGATAACAATACGAAAGCGATCTTCTGTGAAAGCATTGGCAATCCCTCTGGCGGTGTCGCAGATATTGCAGCCCTGGCCGATCTGGCGCACCGTCATGGCATCCCATTGATGGTTGACAATACCGTCGCAACACCCGCCTTGTGGCGTCCCATTGAGCAAGGTGCCGATATCGTCATTCACTCCCTGACAAAATATGCCGGCGGTCACGGCAACTCCATCGGTGGTGTCGTAGTGGACTCCGGCAAATTCCCCTGGGCCCAGCACGCCGACCGTTTCCCTCTGCTGACCACCCCGGACGCCTCCTACCATGGTGTGGTGTATACCGAAGCCCTGGGCGAAGCCGCCTTCATCGGCCGCTGCCGGGTGGTTCCCCTGCGCAATACCGGTTCTGCCCTGTCGCCGTTTAATGCCTTTTTGATTCTACAGGGCATCGAGACTCTGACCCTGCGCATGGAGCGAATCAACCAGAACACCTTAAAAATTGCTGAATTTCTGGAGCAGCATGATGCCGTCAGCTGGGTGAAATATGCCGGGCTGCCAAGTCATAAAGATTATGCGCTGGCAGAGAAATACCTCCACGGCGAAGCCTCAGGTATTCTCAGCTTCGGTCTTAAGGGAGGACGTGAAGCCACACCACGCTTTTACGACGCACTGCAGGTATTCACCCGGCTGGTAAATATCGGTGACTGCAAGTCACTGGCCGCGATTCCGGCGGAAACCACGCATCGGCAGTTAAGCGATGAAGAACTGAAAAGCGCCGGGGTATCTCCAGAGATGGTACGGTTATCCGTAGGGATTGAACATGTGGATGATTTGATTGCTGATCTGCAGCAGGCGCTGGATGCAGTTGGTGCCTGACACCTCTGCCGAGAGGAATGACCCTTTTTTCACTCGGTTTATGCTGAATCGCTAACGACAATTAATATTGCCACCTTTGGGTGGGTCAAGGGGGTTGGCGGCAACCCCCTTAATAATCCCAAGCCGCCCCTGATGCTGGGTCGCTTCGCGACTTCCCTGCGGGCTTCAGTAACAAGCGCGGGCGAAAACTCGGCCTACGGCCTCAAACAGTTCCACCCTTGTTTCGCTTGTTACTTCCAGGCCTCGGCTGCACAAAAGGGGTTATGGGTGCCAACTTCTAGTTACATGGTTTTGACTAAGCATGTCTTGGCGTGGCGCAGACATTAACCCCTTGCCGCAGCCGAGTACCTGTGCCCTATGGGTATCGGAGCTGGAAACGGATCAGGTGGACGCCCTGTCTGAGCGCCAGCGAGTTGCGGCCACCCCGTTTCCGGCGAGAAACGCAGGGAGTCCGCAAAGCAGGCAAGGCACGGGGCCGCAGAGAGATTGTTAAGAGAGATCGGTATCTCTCTTAACTCCACGGATGTGGAAAATAATTAACTTTATTGTTGGGCTTCACAACGTTCAGCCGCAACCTACAGAAATAAAAGATAAAAAAACGGGCGCTAGGCCCGTTTTCTTAATCACCCCTGGTGATACTTCGCACTCAACTCATGCACCGCATCCACCAGCACCTTCGGCTGCGCCGGGTCAACAAACTGGTGAATACCATGACCCAAGTTGAACACATGACCAGAACCGTTACCGAAACGCTCCAGAATATAGCCCACTTCCTGCTCAATCCGGTTAGCCGGAGCGTAAAGCACGCTTGGGTCCATATTGCCCTGTAACGCCACATTATCACCTACTCGGGAGCGGGCGTTGCCGATGTCGGTTGTCCAGTCCAGGCCCAGCGCATCAGCGCCGGCTTCAGCCATCACTTCCAGCCACTGACCACCATTTTTAGTGAACAGAATAACCGGCACTTGGCGACCATCATGTTCGCGGATCAGGCCATCAACGATCTGTTTCATATACTTCAGGGAGAACTCTTGATAGCAAGGGCCGCTCAATGCACCGCCCCAGGTATCGAAAATCTGTACTGCCTGAGCACCGCAACGAATCTGTTCGTTCAGGTAATCGGTAACCGACTGCGCCAGCTTATCCAGCAGTGCATGCATCACCTCAGGAGTGGCATACATCATCTTTTTGATGTGACGGAAGTCTTTACTGGAGCCACCTTCTACCATGTAAGTCGCGAGCGTCCAGGGACTGCCGGAGAACCCGATCAACGGCACCCTGCCATTCAGGGTACGACGAATCTCTTTCACGGCATTCATCACGTAATCCAAATCGCTGGCAGCCTTGGGGACCGGTAGCTCGGCAACATCCTGTTCAGTACGGATAATTTTCTTGAATCGTGGACCTTCACCGGTTTCAAAATACAGTCCCAGGCCCATAGCATCTGGGATGGTAAGAATATCTGAGAACAGGATAGCCGCATCCAGGTCGTAACGCTCAAGAGGCTGAATCGTCACTTCGCAGGCCAGTTCTTTATTTTTACACAAACTGAGAAAATCCCCGGCCTGGGCACGGGTTTCGCGGTATTCCGGCAGGTAGCGACCTGCCTGACGCATCATCCAGACCGGGGTAGCATCTACCGGTTGACGTAGCAGGGCACGAAGGAAACGGTCATTTTTCAGTTCAGCCATGGAATTCAGCCATTCTCAGTTAAAAATCAAAGCGAGTATTCTACCGCTTTACGATGGGAAAAGCCTGTTGGATGTCAACAAAAAAGGCCGCATAGGCGGCCTCCTTTGTAGCAAGTTAGCAACTTAGACTTCCATGAAGTCCAGCATGCCCTCTGCCGCTTTACGACCTTCCGCAATGGCAGTCACCACTAGATCGGAACCACGCACCATATCACCGCCAGCAAACACTTTTTCGTTGCTGGTTTGATATGGGAATGCGGATTTTTCTGGTGCTTTGACACGGCCATCACTGTGCAGATCAATACCAAAATCGGCAAACCAAGGTGCGGGGCTTGGTCGGAAACCAAATGCCACCAGCACTGCATCAGCTGACAAAACTTCTTCAGAGCCTTCCACGACTTCAGCGCGGCGACGACCGTTATCATCTGGCTCACCCATTCGGGTGGTAACCACTTTGACGCCGGTTACTTTGCCGTTATCACCCACGACTTCAACCGGCTGGCGGTTGAACATGAATTTAACACCCTCTTCACGCGCATTTTCCACTTCACGCTTGGAACCCGGCATGTTGGCTGCATCACGGCGATAAGCACAGATCACTGATTTCGCACCCTGACGCACAGAGGTACGGTTACAGTCCATTGCGGTATCACCACCACCCAGAACAACCACTCGCTTGCCCTGCAAGTTGATGTAGTCCGCTGGGTCTTTTTCAAAACCCAGACAGTGGTTCACGTTCGAGATCAGGAATGGCAGCGCATCATACACGCCATTCAGCTCTTCTCCCGGGAAACCACCCTTCATGTAGGTGTAGGTGCCCATGCCGAGGAATACAGAATCATACTCATCGATCAAAGACTGCATGGTCACGTCCTTACCCACCTCAGTATTCAGGCGGAATTCAATACCCATCTCAGTGAAGATTTCACGGCGACGGGACATGACGTTCTTTTCCAGCTTAAATTCAGGAATACCAAAGGTCAGCAGGCCACCGATTTCCGGGTTGCGATCAAACACAACCGGTTTGACGCCGTTACGTACCAAAACATCCGCTGCTGCCAGACCCGCAGGACCAGCCCCAATAATGGCGACTTTCTTATCGGTCTCAGGTGCTTTGGACATGTCCGGCTTCCAGCCCATGGCGAAAGCGGTATCGGTAATGTATTTCTCTACAGAACCAATGGTCACGGCACCAAAACCGTCATTCAGGGTACAAGCACCTTCACACAGACGGTCCTGAGGACAAACCCGGCCACACACTTCAGGCAAAGAGTTGGTCTGATGGCTCAGCTCCACTGCCTCAATAATGTTGCCTTCAGAGATCAGCTTCAGCCAGTCAGGAATGTGGTTATGTACCGGACATTTCCACGAGCAATACGGGTTACCGCAGTCGAGGCAGCGATGAGACTGCTCTTCCACCTTGCCTTCTGCAAACGGCTCGTAAATTTCAGCAAAGCCCTTTTTACGGGTAGATGCTGCTATTTTTTTAGGTCCTTTTCGGCCTACATCGAGGAACTGAAAATCGTTGTTTAAACGGTCAGTCATTATCCTCACCTCTCAGAGGCAGCTGCCTTACGGCAACTGCAGTTTATCTTTTACCTGTGGCTTATCAGCCTGGGTTATTCCGGACGATCGCGTACGCTATTCAGCAGGTCATTCAAGCTGGCGGCTTTAGGTTTCACCAGCCAGAAACGGCCGATAAAGTCATCCAGATTGTCAATGACCTCCTGTCCCCAGGCACTGCCTGTTTCACGGGTAAATTCGATGATCACGGTACGCAGGTGGTTCTTATACGCTTCCATGTTTTCGGTATGGATACGCTGAATCTCAACCAACTCGTGGTTATATTTGTCCACAAAGCTGTTATCCAGATCCAGTACATAAGCAAAGCCACCGGTCATACCTGCGCCGAAGTTATAACCTGTTTCACCCAGTACAGTGACCAGGCCACCAGTCATGTATTCACAACAGTGATCGCCCGCTCCCTCAATCACGGCATGCACCCCGGAGTTACGCACTCCGAAACGCTCACCCGCCAAACCTGCCGCAAACAGCTTACCGCCGGTTGCACCATACAGACAGGTATTACCCATGATAGAGGTCTCATTCGACTTATAGCTGACTTCTTTAAATGGGTAGATAACAATCTTACCGCCAGCCATGCCTTTACCGACATAATCATTGGCATCACCCTCAAGAATCAACTCCTGACCACCGGCATTCCAGACACCGAATGACTGGCCAGCATGTCCCTTAAAGTGGAACGTAACCGGCTTATCAGCCATGCCAAGATTACCGTGGTGTTTGGCAATCCAGCCGGACGTACGAGCACCCACAGAGCGATCACAGTTAGTAACCTTGAGTTCCCATTCACCACCCTGCTTCGCACTAATTACAGCACTCGACAAGTCCAGCATCTCGGTGTTCAGCGCACCAGTATCGTAAGGTTCATTACGCGGCTGCTGACAGGTGTTTGGTGCTTCAGGATCAATACCCTCAGCACTGATAATCGGTGTCAGATCCAGATTTTTCTGGCGTGGCGTTTCACCTTCAAGAACCTCCAGCAAGTCAATACGACCTACCAGTTCTTGCAGGGAGCGCACACCCAGCTGCGCCATCCATTGCCGTGTTTCTTCAGCCACAAAGCGGAAGAAGTTTTTAACCATTTCAACCGTACCGCGGAAGTGGTCATGACGCAGTTGGTCGTTCTGAGTCGCGACACCGGTAGCGCAGTTATTCAGGTGACAGATGCGCAGGTATTTACAGCCCAGCGCCACCATCGGCATGGTACCAAAACCAAAGCTTTCAGCACCCAGAATCGCGCCTTTGATAACATCCAGGCCGGTTTTCAAACCACCGTCTGTCTGCAGACGAATCTTGCCGCGCAACTGGTTACCACGCAACGACTGATGCGCATCCGACAGGCCCAGTTCCCAAGGCGAACCGGCATAATGGATTGAGGTCAGCGGCGATGCCGCTGTGCCGCCGTCATAACCGGAAATAGTAATCAGATCAGCATAAGCTTTAGCAACACCACAGGCGATGGTGCCGACACCTGGCCGAGAAACCAGTTTCACCGATACCAGACCCTCAGGGTTAACCTGTTTCAGGTCAAAAATCAGCTGCGCCAAATCCTCAATAGAATAGATATCATGGTGCGGCGGTGGCGAGATCAGCGTTACCCCAGGTACCGAATAACGCAGGCGCGCTATAAGGTCATTAACCTTACCACCCGGCAGCTGACCACCCTCACCCGGCTTAGCTCCCTGAGCTACCTTGATCTGCATAACATCGGCATTAACCAGGTATTCCGGAGTTACACCAAAGCGACCTGAAGCCACCTGCTTGATTTTGGAGCGTTTATTGGTGCCATGACGGGCTGGGTCTTCACCACCTTCACCCGAGTTAGAACGACCACCCAGTTCGTTCATAGCGACGGCCAAGGCTTCATGCGCCTCCGGTGACAGTGCACCCAATGACATCGCAGCCGAATCAAAACGTGGGAAAATGGCTTCAACCGGCTCTACCTGATCCAGCGGAATCGACTGTACTGTTTTCAACCCCAGCAAATCACGCAAGGTGGCAACACCGCGCTTGTTTACCAGGTCAGCGTATTTCTGATAGGCCGCAGCATCGCCACTCTGCACCGCTTGATGGATGGTCTGAACCACATCAGGATTGTAGGCGTGGTATTCACCATCATGTTTGTATTTCAGCAAACCGCCTGCCTGAATCGGCTTGCGCGCGATCCAGGCTTCTTTCGCTAACAGTGACTGCTCATACTGGAAATCTTCAAAGCGAGCCCCTTCAATCCGGCTGGTCACGCCTTTGAAGCACAGATCCACCACATCGGAACTCAGACCAACCGCTTCAAACAGCTGAGCTGCGCGATAAGAAGCAATAGCGGAGATACCCATCTTAGACAGGATCTTCATCAGGCCTTTATTGATACCTTTACGGAAGTTTTCATGCGACTGCAATGGCTCTACGGTCATCTCGCCGCTGGCACAGAGGTCATTCAGTACCCGGTAAGCCAGGTAGGGATACACTGCTGTCGCACCAAAACCAAACAATACCGCAAAGTGATGCGGATCCCGCAACGTGCCAGATTCAACAATAATGTTGGCATCGCAACGCAGGCCGTTTTCCACCAGATAATGATGCACTGCGCCTGTTGCCATTGCTGCATGGATTGGCTGATAACCCGGGCGGATATTGGCATCCGTCAAGATCAGCAGTACCTTGCCACTGCGTACCGCATCCCCGGCCTTCTGGGTCAGAGACTCGATCGCCTGCTTCAACGTCTGTTGAGCCGGGTCATAGTTCAAATCGATTTGAGCAACTTCAAAGCCAGGCTCATTGTTATCACGCAGACGAATAAACTTGTTCGCGGACAATACCGGCGTGGTCAAAATCACACGACGGGCATGCTCAGGTGTTTCCTCAAAAACATTTCGCTCAGCACCAATACAGGTTTCCAGCGACATCACGATGGCTTCACGCAGCGGGTCGATTGGCGGATTGGTTACCTGGGCAAACTGCTGACGGAAATAATCATACACAGAGCGCACACGACTAGAGAGCACCGCCATAGGTTTATCGTCACCCATGGAGCCGATGGCTTCCATACCGGTTTCACCCAGAGGGCGCAGCACCTGGTCACGCTCTTCAAAAGTGACCTGGAACATTTTCATGTGCTGCTTAACATCTTCAGCCGACATCTCAGTACTGGTAAACGCCTGAACTTCAGCTTCAAAGTTCATGGTCTGTTCCAGACGCAACGCATGCTGTCTCAACCACTGCTTGTAGGGTTTAGCCTTTTTCAGTTGGTCGTCGACGTCACTGGTATGCAGCACATCACCGGTTTGGGTATCGATCGCCAGAATCTGACCAGGACCTACACGCCCCTGGGCCACAATATCAGTCGGCTCATAACTGAATACGCCAATCTCAGACGCCGTGCAGATATAACCCTGTTTTGTCATGACCCAACGGGAAGGCCGCAGACCGTTACGGTCAAGCATACATACCGCGTAACGACCGTCGGTCATTACCATGCCAGCCGGGCCATCCCATGGCTCCATATGCATGGAGTTATATTCGTAGAATGCCCGCAGCTCGGAGTCCATGGTATCCACATTCTGCCATGCTGGCGGAACGATCATGCGTACAGCACGATAGATATCGATACCACCTACCAACAAGAACTCCAGCATGTTATCCATACTGGAAGAGTCAGAACCGGTGGTATTGACGATCGGCTGCAACTGATCCAGATTCGGCAGCACATTGGTGGCGAATTTTTTCGCCCGCGCTTTAGCCCAGCTACGGTTACCATCTATGGTGTTGATCTCACCATTATGGGCCAGAAAACGGAATGGCTGCGCCAGAGGCCAGCGTGGTGCCGTATTCGTAGAGAAACGCTGATGATAGGTACAAACTGCGGTTTCCAGACGTGGATCAGCCAAATCACGATAAAACACTGGCAGATCTACCGGCATGGTCAGGCCTTTATAGGACAGCACCTTATCGGAGAAACTACAGATATAAAAATCAGCATCCTCAGCCATGGCCAGTTCGGCTTTACGACGCGCCACAAACAGACTTACCGTCAGTTCACGCTCAGATTTATCATGACTGATGATAAATACTTGCTCAATTTTCGGCAGCGTATCTTTGGCAATAGGACCCAGGCAGCTTTCATCAGTAGGAACCACACGCCAGCCAGCAACAGTCAGACCTTCTGCTTCTGCAGCAGCATTAATAGCCTGACGACTTGCTTCAGCCCGTTGCTCGTCCTGCGACAGGAAAATCATGCCAACGGCATAGAGTTCACCAAGCTCAATACCCAGCTCATCTTTAGCCACTGTACGCATAAAGCCATCGGGTTTCTGCATTAGCAGCCCGCAACCATCACCGGTACGTCCATCAGCGGCAATACCGCCGCGGTGGGTCATACATGCCAGGGCTTCAATCGCTTTCTCCAGCAGATCGTGGCTCGCCTCGCCTTGCATGTGTGCCATAAGGCCAAAGCCACAGTTATCTTTGAACTCACCGGGGCGATAAAGACCTTTGCTCATAAGCCATTCCTACTTAAAAATTCTTAAGAATCAATACCTTGAAGGTATCCTTTACCGAAACATAAACCGCTCTCGGCAAAAAGGGAGAGCTATTCTACACGCGAAGAGGATTTGGGACAAATTCCAGACTTGGAAGAGCCCCTGTGGACGGGTGGTTCTGTTACCAGCACCCTCTTACCAACCCTTTGATTACTGGGAGGTTTTCTTCTTTATATCCAGGTGAACACTCTGCAAACTTCGCGCCCAGGGGCGGATGTTTTTTAGCTCTGCAGGCAGTGTCCGGATCGCAGAAGTCGCTGCATCGCGGTTGCTATACTGTCCGTAAACCACAACATACCACGGTTTGGCCTTATATTGCGTTGCAAAATAATAAAAATCTTCAGGCATAGATTGCGCCTGAATAAATGTCCTTGCACTCGCCTCTTTTCGGGAACCCATAATTTGCAGGGTATAGGCTCTAGCTGGCCAACTTAGCAACGATTGCTCATTTTTAGACAATACGGATTCAGGCGCTTTACGTGCCACTATTTCAGGCTCAGCGGGCACTGGAGATACCACTGGCGAAGTTTCCGCAACCTTATCTGTTTTTTGCGGTGGCAGTAATGCTGGCTCCGTCTGAATCTTCGGCTGAGCAGCAACAGGTATCGACTGCTGCGTAGCCGGCTTTGATGTTGCCGCAGCAGATGCTTGGGTTAACTCGGTGGTGGCAGGTGCTTGACTTGAGTTGGCAGCAGCAACCTGGCCAGGCCGGACGACAGTATCACTTGCTGGCTGCACAAATGCTGGTTTCGGCTGAGGTGATACCAAAGGCACCTGGGGCTCTGTCATGGCCAGAGTCGGCGCAGGCCCTTTATCCACAGACGGTGCCACCTCAACTGTTAACGGCAAGGCCACCCGATCGATATCTGCGGTCTGTATCTCAGCCCCACCGGGAATAAACTGCCACATAGAAAGCATTAATACCAATAGCAGCATGACCGCTATACCTGCCATATGCAGGGGCGGCAATGGAAATAAACGCTGATTACGTGCAGACTCACCGGCAGCCAGAAGTTCCACTACTTTTCCCGGCATACCCCCGGATTGCTGAATGATTTCATCCCTGCGCTGCATAGAGAGCCTGGCAGCCTGAGGCAAACAAAGATCCATGAACTCACTGACCTCTTCACCCTTCATACCCACCAGCAATAAATTGTGAATACGGCCTTCCAGATGCCTAATCAGCTCATTTTTAGCCAGCCGAGCGGCGAAATTTGCCTCCGCAAACAACACCAGTTGAACCTGTTGATCTTCACCAGAAGCAGCATGCAAATTCAACAGCAGATCCAAAGCAGACTCATTTAATAATTCCGCATTATCAATCAGAATCAGACATTTTTGTCCGGCACTGGAGAGGGCTTGTAATTGAGCCTGAAACAGCTGCAGCTGTTCCGGATAACCGTCACCCACCGTTTCATGCTGGGGCAACTGAGACACCAGTTGCGGTAATAGTTCGCGGTCTTTAGTCGGCATTGACAGCTCTATAGCACACACAGCCAGAGCAGGGTCTTCGCCAGGCGGGATCAACTGCTGAATAAGCGTTGTTTTACCTGCCCCCTCTTCGCCAGTAACCAGCAACAAAAAGTCAGAGTAGTGCACTAAGTGCTGCAATTTTTCCAGCAGCTGTAGCCGGCTAGGCGGCTCGAAATAAGCAATATGGTTTCCCGGCGAAGTTCCTGCAGACATCAGTAACGCTTCCATCAACTGGTTTAACAGCACTCGCCAAGCTGATTACCAGCCAGCAATGTCTGCTCTAATTTTGCCGCATCAAACTGGTCAGTGACTACCGCCATACCTAACCGCTGCAGTAAGACCAGGCGTAACTGTCCATCCAGCACTTTTTTATCCACGGACATCAGCTCTTTGAACCGCTCCGCACTCATACCTTCAGGAGGCGCTATCGGCAAACCTGCAGCCAGAAGTAAATCACGAATGCGCTGTATATCAGCTTTTGAAATCCAGCCCTGCCGACAGGAGAGATCAGCAGCCATCATAGTTCCAGCACCCACCGCTTCACCATGCAACCAATTACCGTAACCCTGGTCAGCTTCAATCGCATGACCAAAGGTATGACCCAAATTCAACAAAGCACGAATTCCGGACTCTTTCTCATCCTGAGCCACAACTTCTGCTTTGATGGCACAGGAACGATAGATGGCCTCAGCCAATAGCATCGGATTCCTCTGCATCAAAGACTGTATATTACTTTCTAAAAAACGCAGAAATTCAGCATCGTAGATCAAGCCATACTTGATCACCTCAGCCATACCTGCCGACAGCTCTTGATCAGGTAATGAATTCAATACTTCTGTATCGATGACAACACACTGTGGTTGATGGAATGCACCAATCATATTTTTTCCACGCGCGTGATTGACGCCAGTCTTGCCGCCGACAGAAGAATCAACCTGAGACAATAAGGTAGTAGGCACCTGAATAAATTCAACACCACGCTGATAACAGGCCGCCGCAAACCCGGTCATATCACCTACCACACCACCTCCGAGGGCAATGAGGGTCGTCGTCCGGTTATGCCTGTTCTCAAGCAGCCCATCAAAAATCTGATTCAAGTATTCAAGCGTTTTGAATGCTTCGCCATCTGGCAAAACCACAGTATCAAGTTTGTAACTATCCCCCAGACTCGTCACCAACCGCTGCAGATACAGCGGTGCTACCGTTTCATTAGTCACGATAAGCACCTGCTTTCCTTTGATGTAGGTCTTCATCAGACCCGCATCGAGCAGGTTTTGGCCAATAAATATAGGATAACTGCGATCGCCTAATTCGACGCGTAACGTTTGCATCTGTAGTTCCATGGAATGTGTATAGATTTTACAGCGGGGAGGCAGCTTGAAGCTGACGTCGTATCTCGCCGGCCACCGACTTCGGATGGCGTTTATCCGTTTTTACCACAATATCCGCCACCTCGGTATAGAGAGGGTCGCGCTGTTGCATTAGGGATTCGAGAACCTGACGAGGATTTTCGGTTTGCAGCAAAGGCCGGTTACGGTCTCGGGATGTACGATCCAGCTGCTGATCTACTGATGTTTTCAGATACACCACAAAACCATTTGCCTGCAGACAGGTACGATTTTCTGGTCTCAATACAGCCCCACCCCCGGTGGATAAAACTATACCTTGCAACTGGGACAGCTCAGCGATAACCGCCTGCTCCCTATCACGGAAACCCGCTTCACCCTCAACATCAAAAATCCATGGAATATCTGCCCCGGCCCGGCTTTCAATCTCCCGGTCTGAGTCAACAAATTCCAGCTTTAGATCATGAGATAACAAACGGCCTATGGTGCTTTTACCAGCACCCATAGGCCCGACTAGAAAGATGTTCAAGCAAAAACTATCCTACTGGTTTGCAACCAAAGAGCCGCGTACCAGTTTTGGTGTAATAAAGATCAGTAACTCTGTTTTATTGATCTGGTCAGACTTGCGTTTAAACAACCAACCAACGCCAGGCAGATCGCCCAGTAGCGGTACTTTGTCTACTACATTGCTGTTTTCATTTTTGAAAACACCACCCAACACAATAGTCTCGCCATCCGGCACCACCACAGACGTTAACAGCTGATTAGTGTCTATGCTTATATCACCAGTAGGTAATATCTGGCCCAGCGTATCCTGAATTATTTTAAGATCCATGGCAATACGATCACCTGGGTTGATGCGTGGAGTGACTTCAAGGCTCAAAACCACTTCCTTGAATTCAATATTAACTTCGTTATCCTCTACTGTCTGGTAAGGAATTTCAGTACCGGACTGGATTTTAGCCGCCTTACCATTAGTGGTCATGACTTTTGGCTGCGACACTATCTCCACTTGGTTATCCGATTCCAGAGCCGACAACTCCAATGCCAACAGACTGCTTGAGCCTGGTTTGAAACCGATAGCAATAGAGCCCGGGTTAGTCACATTCGCACCCAGATCTACCTGCAGGCCGGCAGCAGTTGGCGGCGCGCCAAAGTTTACCGAGCCAACATCACTATTCAGGATCCAGCCTTTACCATCATCAACATCGTTGTAGCCAAAACCCCATTTCACGCCAAGGTTTTTCTGCACGTCAGTAGAAGCCGTCACCAAGCGCGCTTCAATTAGCACCTGCTGAACTTCCATATCAAAGCGTTTCAAAGTTTTACGAATTTCGGCGATACCTGCATCGGTTTCCCGCACCATCAGTACGTTCGTTTCATCATCCGCCATGGCAAAACCACGCTCAGATATCAACTTTGCTGCCTGCACGGTTTTCAGCATCTCGGATGCTTTACGGTAATCGATCTGGATAAACTCAGTGCGCAGCGGCGCGAGTTCTTCAATGGTTTGTTTGCTTTCCAGCTCTTGCTGTTCCTGTTTCGCCAGTTCAGCGATAGGGGCAACTAGCAGCACATTGCCTGCTGTACGCTGCCCAAGACCACGGGTTTTCAGAATAATATCAAGCGCTTGATCCCAAGGAACATTTTTCAAACGCAGGGTGATATTGCCGCCGACTGCGTCACTCACCACCAGATTCAACTCTGCCACTTCAGCGATAATCTGCAACACTGAGCGCAGTTCAACATTCTGGAAGTTCAAATCGATTGGCTCACCATTGTAGGGGAACAAATCACGCTCGCGCTCTTTCTTTTCCTGAGCTGTCAGCGGTTTAAAATCCAGGATCAAACGATTGTCCGTCTGAAAAGCCAGGTACTCGTATGGCTCGGCACTCGGTTTGATCAGAATACTGGAGTTAGCCCCTTTACCCATGGTATCGATAAACATCACCGGAGTAACAAAATCCTGCACGTCAACACGCTGCTGCAGTGCCGCCGGAAGTTTGGCTCCCATCAGATTCACAACAACGTTGTTACCCTCTTCAACGATGTCCACGCCCGCATTGGCATCTGACAACACAACAGTGACTCGACCAACGCCACCCTCTTCACGCTCAAAGTCCACACCCTGTACACGAGTACTTTCTATCACCGGTGCTGTGCCAGCATCAGCACCAACTACGTTAGCAGCCGCTGCAGGTGCAGCCTTCAATCCTGAAGCTCCCTTGATCACAACAAACAGACTGTTGCCATCAACGTAGCTGTCATAACCAGCGGCCTCATACAGATTAGTGACAATGCGCAAACGGCCTTCACTTTCTGCGAAGTTCACCACATCCACCAGGCCTTCTTTAACATCCAGGGAACGGGCACCTAAACGGTTTTCCGCGCCTGAAACATCCAGCACTAGTCGTGAGGGTTTTTTAATCATATATGCCTTTGGTGCAGCAGGCGGACCATCAAAGTTGAATTTTAATTCAACCCCTCCCCCGGGCAGTGCAACAAAGTCGGCAGTGGTCATAGAAGCGGCAGTGGCAACACCAGGCCCAAAGCAAAGCGCCATAAGCACCAATGCTGCAGAAGTTTTGCCATAAACCCGGGCCAACAACCCTGAAATTACAAGTACGAATCTTTTCACGATACTGTCCCTTATTCCTGCTCTTCCAAGGCTAGCGTGCGTGATCGGTACATCCAGCCGCCGCGACCATTTGAGATAATTTCTTTCAGTTGGATTTTGCGCTCATCCAGAGCCACTACTTCACCAAAGTCGAGGCCCAAGCGATCACCGACTGTCACCCTATGCACTTCAGCGTTCGGATCACGTATCAATGCCCATGACGATGGCTTGCCACGTTTAAAGATGATGCCCACCATCTCCAGATCATCGACGGAGAAGGTTTCCAGATAATCTTTGATACGCTCCTTGTTAGGTTTGATGCCATTATCCACCGCACCATTTCCATCAGCACCTGCAATCGCCTCAGGTGTAACCGGCAGCAGAGGCCTGAAAGGCTCACGCATACTAGCACCTTCATAGACAAAGCTTTCATAAGGCTTTGATTCCGGCAGAGGCTCAATCCTGCCCGGAGCCGATGCCTTCGCTTTCTCCACAAACACCTTCAAATCATCGGTACCTTCAACCCAATCTACACAGCCCGTCAATAAAATAGACACAGACATCAGACTAAGGAGTTTTTTCATCTTTTGGCTCCTCACTTAGTATCGTCATAACGGTAGGTTTTGGCACTGATGGTCATACTGAGCGACCCACCAGATGGCTTAATATTGTAGTCATGCAGCGTCACAATACGCGACAACGCAGCGATACCACTGACAAATTGGCCAAACTGATGATAAGCCCCCTGCACCACAATATTAATCGGCAATTCGATGTAAAACTTCTCTTTACGTTCCGATGCCAAAGCAATGGTACCAATATCCAATCCGACACTGGTACCCAGGTTCGTGATATCTTCCAGCAAACCCGGCACTTCCTTTTCTGTGGGCAACTGTTTCAGGATCGCAGCAAAGCGCTCCTCCACATCGGCCATCTGCTTTTTCAGCGCTGCCAAATTGGCCACTTCAAAAGCCTTGGCTTTGTAGGTTTGGCGCAGCTCAGTCTCTTTTTTGATCTCGCGTTCGAGCTTAATCTTTTTGTCTTCAACATAATAAAACCAGCCACCAACCGCTAGCAGGCAAATAATCAGAATATAAGAGACTATTTTAATACCAATCGGCCAATCGCCAGCCTCAGAGAAGTCCAGCTCATTTATATCAAAGCCTTCGAATGCTTTTTTCAACTTATCCATATCACTCGGCCTCAGGTTTCGGCTTACTGGCATCCACTGCCAGGACAAAGTTTTTCACGTTATTGCCCTGCCGGGTAACTTTGCTGAGGTTTGGCTCACCAAACCAGACTGAAGCATCCATGTTGCGCATTAGATTGGAGACTTCAAGGTTATTATCGGCATTACCCGTGATGGATATTTTTTCGCCTTTCTTAGTAACCGATGAATAATACAGATCATCAGGCATGACACGTACCAGCTCATCAAAGGTTCTTACAATAACTGGGCGGGTACCCTGGAGCTCCTCAATGGCATTAAGACGTTCAAGTAAACGCGCTTTCTGCTCTTTAAGCTTGTTAATCTCTCTGATTTGCTCATCAAGCTTGGCAATTTCAGTGCGTAAAAAGCCATTACGATCATCCTGACGGCCTTTCATATAATCAAAGTAATAGCCCATGGCAAATACAAGCACACCACCCAAAATAATGGAAACCACCACATTGGTCAGGAACTGTTTTCGCCTTTGCTCTGATCGCTCTTCACGCCATGGCCGAAGGTTAATTTTTGCCATTATCGACGTTCCTTATTCTTCAAATCCACGAATCGCCATACCCAATGCTTTCAGCAATGCAGAAGCATCTCGCTCCAGGCGCACACGATTAACCTTACTATTAACAGCCATATCATTGAATGGGTTTGCCAGCAACGACGGCACACCCACTTCTTCTTCGATAATACCTGCCAACCCCTCAATATTTGCCACGCCACCCGCTAAAAGCAGCCGGGTAACTTCACTGTGCGCACCTGAAGAATAGAAAAACTGCAGCGCACGGGAAACCTGCTGAACCACGGTCGACCGGAATGGCAACACCAGCATCTCATGAATTTCCTGAGAAAGCTCACCAGCCCTTAAGGCCTGCTCAACCTCTTCCAGCGACATGCCATACTGCGAGTGAATCGAATGGGTTAACTCATTCCCGCCAAACGCCTGCTCACGGGTGTAAACAATGGTGTCGCCACGCATTACATGCAGGGTTAGAGTCGATGCACCAATATCCACAACACCGACCAATGGCGCATCGTCCTCACTTGGAGGCAGCATGAAATTAACCGCACGTTCCAGCGTGTAAGTATCAACATCAACCACCAGGCACTGAAGCCCACCCTCGGTAATCACATCTTCACGCTGTTCGACATCATCCTTACGGCAAGCCACCACCATAATTTCGTTCAAATTAGGCAATGGTGATGGGCCAGTCACTTCAAAATCAAGCGCCACCTCATCTAACGGATAGGGAATAAACTGATCAGCTTCAATTCGAACCTGATCTTCAAGATCACGCTCCGTATAAGCTGAGTTCATTTGAATACTTTTAGTAATGACCGCAGAAGACGGCACAGCAGTAATAGCCTGAACAGCCTTACTACCAGAGATACGCAGCGCTTTGGTGATTGCCTCAGACACTGCTTCGGAGTCTTGGATATTACCATCATTAATCGCGGCTGCGGGCAGAGTTACCACCGCATACGCCTGAAGAGAATACCCTTTCCCCTGCCTGGATAAAGCGACCAATTTGATCGAAGAGGCACCGATATCGACACCGACAAACTCTCCGGACTTTTGCTCCATAAAGCCAAACACAGACAATATCCTTACATGTAATGGTTTTTAACGCACCCGCCGCCAAACCCAGCAAGTACCACTTTAAGAATTAAATCCTGCCTCCGGTGGAGTAGCAAGCCAAGCTGTAGGTATAATGCCGGTCACTGCCTTTTTTGAAGACTAGCACAACACTATATGTTTTCGCTGTTAAAACTACTGTTTAAATTGAGTATCGCTGGCACTCTTGCCTCAATTATCGCGATTGCTGGCGTATATTTCTACTTTACTCCACAACTGCCCGACGTCCAGACGCTTCGGGATGTTCGCTTGCAGACGCCGTTGCGGATTTACTCATCCGACAACAAACTGATTTCGGAGTATGGCGAAAAGCGACGCACACCTATCAGCTATAGCGAAATCCCCACAACATTTATTCATGCCATCCTCTCTGCCGAAGATAGTCGTTTTTTCGAGCATCCCGGCATCGACATCAAGGGCCTGGCACGCGCAGCCTTCCAACTTGCCTCCAGCGGCCAGATCCAGAGTGGCGGCTCCACCATCACCATGCAGGTGGCCAAAAATTACCTATTAACCCGGGAGCGCACCTTTACCCGCAAATTTATGGAGATCCTGCTATCGCTGCGCATTGAACAGGAACTCAGCAAAGAAGAGATCCTAGAACTATACATCAACAAGATCTACCTGGGTCAACGAGCATATGGCATTCAAGCCGCCGCTAATGTCTATTACGGCCAAGACATTCAGGACTTGAGCCTTGAACGTTTGGCAATGATTGCCGGACTACCAAAAGCACCCTCAGCGTTTAACCCTATTTCCAACCCCAGCCGGGCTTTAGAACGACGTAATTGGATTCTACAACGCATGCACAGCCAGGGTTATATTGATGATCAAGCCCTGGAAGAAGCCATCAACCAACCCGTCACAGCCAAATACCATAGCAGCGACATAGAGCTCAGTGCACCCTACCTAGCGGAAATGGTGCGCAGTGAGCTTTACGCCCAGCTCGGCGAAGCACTGTATACTGACGGCTACAAAGTTTTTACAACCGTCAACAGCGAGCTACAGGGCGCGGCCAATAGCGCTTTAGTTAAAGGGCTCGTGGCATACACCGAACGACATGGTTACAAAGGCGCTGAACAACAGACTGACTTAACGGATATAACATCCGAGCAACAAATAAAACACCTGCAAGGAATTCCAGCTTTTGGCGGACTTGAGCCTGCATTGGTTATCAGTCTGAATGATGAAGCAAAGACCGCCGACCTACGGCTTAAAGATGGCAGCCAGCTAATACTGGAATGGGACGGTATGCAGTGGGCGCGCCCCTTTAAAACCGTCAACTACACTGGCGCCAAGCCCAAACAGCCGAGCGATATTCTCAAGGCCGGAGATATCATTCGCCTGCGCTGGCAGGAAGACAAAGCCATCCTCACCCAGGTGCCCAATGCTCAGGGAGCACTGGTATCAATGAACCCCGATAACGGCGCCATTATCTCTCTGGTAGGTGGGTTCAGCTTCACCCAGAATAAATTCAATCGTGTTACTCAGGCTGCACGTCAGCCGGGTTCAAATTTCAAACCATTCATCTATGCCGCCGCGCTCAATCAGGGCTACACCCCCGCCACACTGATCAATGATGCTCCGATCGTATTTCATGATAACCAGCTGGAAGGCAACTGGCGGCCAGAGAATTACAGCAAACAGTTTTATGGTCCGACCCGACTCAGAGTCGCCCTGTACAAATCCCGTAACCTGGTTTCGATCCGGCTGCTCCGCGCCATCGGCATAAATACAGCCCTGGATTTCCTCGAACAAATAGGTTTTGACAGAGAAACCCTGCCGAAAAACCTCTCTTTGTCTCTCGGCAGTGCCGATATCACACCACTGCAACTTGTCACAGGTTATGCCAGCCTGGCCAATGGCGGCTATCAGGTTAAACCGTACTTTATTGAGCGGGTAGAAAACGCAGAAGGGGAAGTGCTGTTTAATGCGACCCCTGAGATTGTCTGCCAGAATTGCCAGCCAGCCCTGGCCGAAGGCTCGGCCTCAGCGGCAGAAGGGCAGGTATTTACCGATCGGCCTCTGGCATCCAGAGTCATTGACGAACGGGTTGCGTACATGACCTACAATATGATGCAGGATGTCATTCGCCGCGGCACAGGCACGAGAGCACTGGCTCTCAACCGCCAGGACTTGGCAGGGAAAACCGGCACTACCAACGATCAAAAAGATGCTTGGTTCTCTGGGTTTAACCGCGATGTTGTCACCACTGTCTGGGTAGGTTTCGACCAACCCACAACCCTGGGTCGCCGCGAGTTTGGTGGCACCGCCGCGCTACCAATCTGGATTGACTACATGCGAGAAGCACTGCGAGATCGCCCGGAAAATGGCCCAGTACCCCCCGAAGGCATTGTCAGCGTCAAGATAGATCCAATCACGGGCAAGCTGGCATATCCTGGCCAGGAAGATGCCGAGTTTGAAGTCTTCCGTGAAGAAGACACCCCAACAGAGGTTGCCAACCAACCCGGCAGCATCAATCAGAACCAAACCACTGAAGGCCTCTTCTGATTTTTATTTCATAAACACCAGACCCAAAAAAACCCGGCCGTAGCCGGGTTTTTTTTATACAGACCCGATCAGGACAGTGGATAATTAGCTGGCATTGGCAAACGCGCCACACCAGTATCAATCGCAGCCTGCGCAACCGCTGTCGAAACAGCACCCAGCAAACGGGAATCAGTTGCTTTAGGAATGATGTACTCACGCCCGAATTCCAAAGAATCCAAACCATATGCAGCCAGCACTTCCGGCGGCACAGGCTCTTTCGCTAGCTCAGCCAGGGCGCATACGGCTGCCGCTTTCATCTCTTCATTGATTGCAGTGGCACGAACATCCATAGCACCACGGAAAATGAACGGGAAGCCAAGCACGTTATTCACCTGATTCGGGAAATCAGAACGACCAGTCGCCATAATCACGTCATCACGCACAGAATGCGCCAGCTCTGGACGAATTTCAGGATCAGGGTTAGCGCAGGCAAATACCACCGGAGTTGGTGCCATTTTTGCCAGCTGCTCAGCAGACAGCAGATCCGGACCGGACAGCCCAACAAACACATCAGCACCGTCGATCGCATCATCCAGGGTACGCTTGTCAGTTTCGGTAGCAAACGCAGCTTTTTCAGGCGTCAGATCATTACGACCAGAGTGAATCACACCCTTACGGTCGATCATGTAGATGTTTTCTACCTTAGCGCCCATATTGATCAGCAGTTTCATGCAAGCATTTGCTGCAGCGCCTGCACCCAGGCAAACAATTGACGCTTCGGACAACTCTTTACCGGCAATTTCCAGGGCATTGATCATACCCGCAGCAGTCACTATGGCAGTACCGTGCTGATCATCGTGGAATACAGGAATTTTGCAGCGCTCAATAAGCGCACGCTCGATTTCAAAGCATTCAGGTGCTTTGATATCTTCCAGGTTGATACCACCAAAAGTGTCGGCGATACGCGCAACCGTATCGATGAACGCCTGAGGGCTTTCAGCATCAACTTCAATATCAATTGAATCCAGGCCTGCAAAGCGTTTAAACAACAACGCCTTACCTTCCATTACTGGTTTAGAAGCCAGTGGACCCAGATCTCCCAGTCCCAGAATCGCAGAACCATTTGATATTACAGCGACCAGGTTACCCTTAGCGGTGTAACGGTACGCATTCTCAGGATCTTTGGCGATTTCACGGACCGGCTCAGCTACACCCGGGCTATATGCCAGCGAAAGATCACGCTGAGACTCTGCGGGGGTGGTTAGCTCTACACTGATTTTACCTGGGCGAGGAAACTCGTGGTAATCGAGGGCCGCTTGTTTAAAATCTTCAGACATAGCAGGCGTTCCATAATTTTGTTTATGTTGTCGAGACGCGAATCATATAGAAAAGGCCATTTCCGGACAAGTTAAATACCAGCAGGTGGTTATTTTTCCACCGCACAATTGTCCTGTATCAATCTAATCAACATCCCGAATTTACCTATGGTTCAGGCGCAGAGAGCAACCATGAAAAAACCAGCCAGGTTGTTAACGATACGTGATCTGAAATTCATTTTTCCTTTTGCCTTCCGATCCCCGACCCTGCACTAAAACCTAATCAACACAGCACCAATCAACACACTTAACTGTGGTACGCGCATCAAAACAGTGTGGTTTTATTGCAACAACCCATCTGGCAGCTGTTGCAGGCATGACACATAAGCAACCCTAGTCCAATGACGATATTCACTCACCACGAAATAGACAAACGCTACACCAAAACGCCCACCTGCCCATTAATCGCTTATGTATCAACCAACTAACCCTCTTCTACAAACTCTTTCCACTGTCACATCCAAGATTCCAAAGCAATTGGCACCACCCCTGCAATTGGCACACATAAGCGTTTTCCAGAGCTACACAGACAGACGCTGAGAAAACCAATCAACGCGGGGTCTGAATATTTTTCGGAGCACCTGCATGCAATCCAGACAACAAACAGGTGATAGGATGGGTAACAAACTCACAGCTCTTTTTATTGCAGCCTTAAGCACACCAGCCATTGCTGCTGCCGACATCAACGAAGCCAACCATGCACAACCACATTTCCAGGGCGGTCCATTCGATATATCGAGCTATATCAGTCAAACCTCTCCAATAAAAACAAGCAGTCTGAACCACGCAGTTAGAGAAATCCCCGGCGGAGCATTTGATCTAACAGGATACTTAAACCAAACCGCTCCGCCTCAACAGACTACAGCGCATAATGAAGCGAAAGCCGCACCGAGCACTCTGGCTAAGCACTACAATCTCAACCGATTATTCATGTCCGGTAGCAATCAAGCCGACATCTGATAACAGCAGCCGGCACAAACACAGACTGCAATAATGCCTTGCTCTACCCAGGTAAGGTAAAACCGGTTCAAGTAAGCCAAAAAAAAGGCACTTCCCGTAGGAAGTGCCTTTTCTCGAAATAATGTCGGCAGAGAAATTTATTTTTTCAGGCCGCGAGCACCAAAACGCTTGTTGAAACGGTCGATACGACCACCAGTGGTCGCCTCTTTCTGCTTACCAGTATAGAACGGGTGACAAGCAGAGCATACGTCCAGGTGGATGTCTTTGCCCATAGTGGAACGCGTTTTCATGACATTACCGCAAGAACAGGATGCAGTAATTTCAGAGTATTCCGGATGAATATCAGCTCTCATTGTTAACCTCAATTGGCTTCATGCCGCCACCTGATCTTTGTCTCAGGCACCGCATTGATTTAAACAGTACCGAATAGCGGCACGTTGAAGTAGGTCGCGAATTATACGCACCCATATAGTCCATAGCAACAATAAAGAATACTGGTTCAAACACCAGCGACTGCGATAGTCTTGGCCAGATGAAAATACTTCGCTTGGCCATTCCCAGCCCCCTGCGCCGTCTGTTTGACTACCTGCCACCCGAAGGTATCGATCCGGACAGCTTACAACCGGGCTCAAGACTCAAAATCAGCTTCGGCAGACGCGAAACTATAGGCCTTCTGGTGGAAGTAAGCACTCACAGCGAAGTGCCCACGGCCAAACTCAAGCCCGCCAAATCCCTGCTCGACCTACAACCTGTCCTGCCGGATACCATTGCACGCCTGGCCCGCTGGGCCGCGAATTACTACCACCATGCCGAAGGAGATGCCCTACACCAGGCCTTGCCAGTAGCACTGCGCCATGGCGAACCTTGCGAATATCGACATAGCTGGTTCTGGCAAGCAAGCCCGAACGCGACACTGGATACTCTGGCCAAAAACGCTCACCGGCAACGAGAACTATTGGCTGTTTTATTAGCGCACCCTCAAGGCATCAGCCAGGAAGCCCTGCGAGCCGAGGGTTATGAACTGTCGCCACTAAAAGCTCTTAGGGAAAAACAACTTGCACTACGTAGCCAGCATAATCCGCAGCTACACCATGCGCATGCCACAGTAGATATTCTACGCCAGCCCTCCCTGGCGCTAAACGACGAACAACAAACCGCACTTGACAGCATCAGGCAGGAAGCTGGTTTCAGCGTCAGCCTATTAGACGGCGTCACCGGCTCAGGCAAAACCGAAGTCTACCTGCAAGCGATTGAACATATTCTGCACAAAGGTTTACAAGCCTTGATTCTGGTGCCAGAGATCGGCCTGACGCCGCAGACCATCGCCCGTTTCAAAGCCCGCTTTAACGTTCCGGTGGTTGCCCTGCATAGCGGCCTGACCGATCGCCAGCGCCTGGATGGCTGGCTGAAGGCAAGAGATGGCCAGGCCCGCATTATTATCGGCACCCGCTCTGCCATTTTCACACCCATGGCAAAACCCGGCATCATCATCATTGATGAAGAACACGACACCTCCTTCAAACAACAGGATGGTTTTCGCTATTCCGCCCGGGATTTGGCTGTATACCGTGGTCGAATGGAGCACATACCGGTGGTTCTCGGCAGTGCCACACCCGCCTTAGAATCGTTACACAATGCTCTGGAAGGCCGCTACCACTGGCTCAAATTAACTCAACGCGCGGGAAATTCAGCGCCTCCGTCGTTTGAGCTGCTGGATATCCGCCAGCAAACACTCAGTGACGGACTATCCGCAATCCTGATCGACAAAATCCGCCAGCATTTACAGCAACAAACCCAAGTACTGGTATTTCTGAATCGCCGCGGTTTTGCCCCCAGTCTGATGTGTCATGCCTGTGGCTGGATTGCCGACTGTCGCCGCTGCGATGCAAACCTGACCCTACATCGCCAGCCCCCCAGGCTGCACTGCCATCACTGCGACCAACAACACCCCATTCCACAACACTGCCCGCAGTGCAACAGCACTGAGCTACAACCGGTAGGCGCAGGCACAGAGCGCACGGAGCAAACACTGCAGGCACTGTTCCCCAAAACCCCCATACTGCGGGTCGATCGGGACAGCACCCAACGTAAAGACGCCATGCAGAATATCATGCACCAAGTACAACAGGGCGACCCCTGCATTCTCCTGGGCACCCAGATGCTGGCTAAAGGCCATCACTTCCCGCGCGTGACGTTAGTCGCCATTATCAATGCTGACGGCGGCTTGTTTAGTGCCGATTTCCGGGGCATGGAACGCACAGCACAACTGATTCTTCAGGTCGCCGGGCGAGCTGGCCGGGCGGATCATCCAGGCCAAGTGATAATGCAAACTCATCACGCCGACCATCCCATGTTACAAAGCCTGGTTGCTCAAGGTTACGATGCCTTCGCCACGCTGGAACTACAGCAACGCCATCAAGCGCAGCTGCCGCCATACTGCCACTATGCGCTCTTGCGGGCAGAGGCCACGCAACGCGGCAGAGCCGAAGCGTTTCTGGCTGCCGTGCGTCAGCAATTCGCCAGTTTTCCCAATACGGAAACAGCCCCCTGTCAGTGGTTAGGGCCTTTGCCCTCACCCATGGAAAAGCGCGGCGGGATGTTCCGGGCACAGTTGCTACTGCAGGCAAATCAGCGCAAACCTCTGCACCAAATACTGAGCCAATTGAGTGAATACCTGGAGCACCACCTGGAAGCACGCAAGGTTCGTTGGAGTATCGACGTCGATCCGATCGATACTTTTTAACCGCCCACTGCTGCAGGTGCTTAACAAAGCCATCATTTGCAGGGATAATACGCGGTTCTTCCAACCCCCCACGGTACTTCGAGGCACATGAAACAACATATCGCGGAACTGATTAACGCTGCACTCACCCATCTGCAACAAGATGGCACCCTACCTTCTGATCTGGCCCCCACCATTATGGTGGAGAACACCCGGGACAAGAGCCACGGTGATTTTGCATCGAACATTGCACTGACGCTGGCTAAACCCGCGCGCTGCAATCCGCGTCAAGTCGCTGAGAAACTGGTCGCAGCCCTACCTGCGTCTGATCAGGTTACCAAAACCGAAATTGCCGGCCCTGGGTTTATTAACTTTTTCATGAACGCCGCCTCTACCCAAGCGGTAGTAGCTGACGTACTGAACCAGGGCGAACAGTTTGGCCTAGCCCAAACACCTCGCAAAGAGCGGATTCAAGTTGAGTTTGTTTCCGCCAACCCAACCGGACCACTGCATGTCGGTCATGGCCGCGGTGCCGCCTACGGAGCTGCCGTAGCCGACCTGTTACAGGCCGCCGGGATTGAGGTGGAACGAGAGTACTACGTCAACGATGCCGGTCGGCAAATGAATATCCTGGCTGCCAGTGTCTGGTTACGCTACCTGGAACGTTGCGGTCAGACACTCACTTTCCCCAGCAATGGTTACAAAGGCGCCTATATTCATGATATTGCTGCAGGCCTGTTTGCGGACTACGGTGACAGCTTGAACCGGCCTGTGAGTGAGGTATTTGCCGATATCCCAGCCGATGAGCCTGCCGGGGGCGACAAAGAACTGCATGTTGATGCGCTGATTGAACGCACCCAACAACTGCTTGCAGAAGAAGATTACCGCACAGTCTTTAATGCAGGCCTAAATTCAATTCTGGCTGATATTCGCGAAGACCTGGGAGAGTTCGGCATCCAGTTTCAACATTGGTTCTCCGAACGTGGCCTGACCAGCGCAGGTGATGTCGATAAAGCACTGGCAAGCCTGCAGGAAAAAGGCCACCTGTATGAACAGGAAGGTAACCTCTGGTTCCGTTCCACCAACTTTGGTGACGACAAGGACCGCGTGGTCAAGCGTGCCAATGGCCAGACCACATATTTTGCCTCCGACATCGCCTACCACATGAACAAATTTGAACGTGGTTTCGATAAGGTCATCAATATCTGGGGCGCAGACCACCACGGTTATATCACCCGGGTAAAAGCCGCCATCCAAGCCATGGGCTATGACCCGGAAAAACTGGAAGTAAAATTGGTTCAGTTTGCCATTCTATATCGTGGCGAAGAACGACTGGCGATGTCCACCCGCTCCGGCTCTTTTGTCACCCTGCGGGAGTTGCGCGATGAAGTCGGCAGCGATGCCTGCCGGTTCTTTTACGTTACCCGTAAAGCCGATCAGCATATGGACTTCGACCTCGAGCTGGCGAAATCAGAATCCAAGGACAATCCGGTCTACTATATACAGTATGCTCACGCCCGTATTTGCTCGGTTCAGGACAAACTGGAAGCGGTCGGCTGGCAGTGGAATCAGGAGAATGGCCTGGCCAATCTGCCATTGTTAGCAACCGAACATGAAAAAGACCTGATCACCAAGCTGACCAAATACCCTGAGTTGGTAGAAAACGCGGCACTTAACTTTGAGCCGCATATGCTGGCCAATTACCTGCGTGAACTAGCCAGTGACTACCATACCTATTACAACGCCTACAAACTGCTGATTGATGAAACCGACCTGCGTGATGCCCGTATTACGCTGAGCCAGGCAGTCAGACAGGTACTCAACAATGGGCTGCGCCTGCTGGGCGTGAGCGCCCCGGAGCATATGTAACGCCATGGCGGCTCGGAAAGACTATGCGAAGCCCCGGAAACAGGGCGCTGGTGCCAGTCGCCCACAACGGGCTAGCGCACCGAAAAAACCGGTCAAAAAACCGTTCCCGTTGGGATTGTTGCTGATCACTCTCATTTTGCTGGGCGTACTGGGTACTGGCCTGTACTTCCTCATGGGAGTCACACCTGAATCCGTTCAGGCACCCACTCCTGCCCCGGTGACAGAAACAAAACCCGCCGCCAAACCAGCACCTGCCAGTAAACCGGCACCCGCTGCTGAAACCAGCAACGACCAGAGCCGGTTTAAATTTTATGACATGCTGCGGGATAATGAAGTCACCCCGCCGGCTGATGCTTATACCTCAACCCCCAAAGATGCCAAGTCTGATGTCAGCTATATGCTGCAAGCAGGCTCTTTCCGGGCCAAATCCGATGCGGAAAAAATGCGTGCTCAGCTAATCCTCATGGGGCTGCCCAACGTTCATACTGACGCTTCCACCAGCCGTGATGGCAGCACCTGGTATCGTGTTCGCACCGGGCCGTACGACAACCGCTCCCAAATGGCTAAAGCCTGGGATAAGCTGGTCAGACAGAACATTCAGCCACTACAAATCCGGCAGTAAGCCTGCGCAGCGTGTCGGCACCCTTGAAATCAGTAAGGTCCGGCACCATCTTTGATCCTATTCGGTCCGCTGCCACGCTTTATTCTTTCTTCTGCACGGACACTAACCACAGGAATTATCATGACCACAATCGTCTCTGTACGCCGTGCCGATCAGGTAGTTGTTGGTGGTGATGGCCAGGTCTCACTGGGCAACACCGTGATGAAAGGCACCGCTCGCAAGGTCAACCTGATGCCCAAATATAATGTGATCACCGGTTTTGCCGGTTCCACGGCTGACGCGATCACCCTGCGAGATCTGTTCGAACAACAACTGGAAAAGCATCAGGGCAACATCGTCAACGCAGTCATTCATCTGGCCCGCGAATGGCGCAGCGACCGGGTTTTACGCCGTCTGGAAGCACTCATGCTGGTTGCCAACAAAGAAAAGACCTACCTGATCTCTGGTAGTGGCGATGTGATTGAGCCTGAAGATGGTGTGATTGCCATCGGCTCCGGTGGTAATTTTGCTCTGGCGGCCGCCCGTGCCCTAGTGATCAACACCGAACTCGATGCACGAGAGATTGTCGAACAAAGCCTGCGTATCGCTGCGGGCATCTGTGTCTTCACCAATGACAACCTGACCATCGAAACCCTTGATGCCGTCAGTACGGCCAGCTAAGGAGTCCCTTACATGTCCAATATGACCCCCAGAGAGATTGTCTCCGAGCTGGATCGCCACATTATCGGCCAAGCAGCAGCCAAACGCGCCGTCGCCATTGCCTTACGCAACCGCTGGCGTCGCATGCAGCTTGATGATGAGCTGCGCACCGAAGTCACCCCCAAAAATATATTAATGATCGGTCCCACCGGGGTAGGTAAAACCGAAATTGCCCGCCGCCTGGCTCGTCTGGCTAACGCCCCCTTTATTAAGGTAGAAGCCACCAAGTTTACCGAAGTGGGTTACGTCGGCCGAGATGTGGAAACCATCGTTCGCGACCTGATTGATATGGCAATAAAAATGCTGCGTGAGCAGGCGATGGATAAGGTTCGCTTTCGCGCGGAAGAAGCCGCTGAAGAGCGTATTCTCGATGCCCTGCTACCACCGGCACGGGGTAACGACTTCGCTAACGATTCCGACAATAAACGAGACAGCGCCACCCGGCAGATATTCCGCAAAAAACTGCGTGAAAAACAGCTGGATGACAAAGAGATCGATATTGATATCGCGGCCCCGCAGATGGGTGTAGAGATCATGGCACCACCGGGCATGGAAGAGATGACCAACCAGCTCCAGAGCATGTTTTCCGGCCTGAGTGGCGGCAAAAAACAACACCGCCGCATGAAGATCAAAGATGCCCTGAAACAGCTAACCGATGAAGAAGCCGCCCACCTGGTCAAAGAGGATGAGCTGAAGCAAAACGCCGTGGAGCTGGTAGAGCAGCACGGTATTGTCTTCCTAGATGAGATCGACAAAGTCTGCAAACGTGGCGACAGCAACGCAGGTGGAGACGTCTCCCGCGAGGGCGTTCAGCGCGACCTGCTACCCTTGATTGAGGGCTGTACCGTCAACACCAAATACGGCATGGTAAAAACTGACCATATTCTGTTTATCGCCTCAGGCGCATTCCATCTGTCCAAACCCTCTGACCTTATTCCTGAGCTGCAGGGCCGCTTACCGATCCGGGTAGAGCTGGATGCCCTGACACCGGATGATTTCCGCCGCATTCTGAAAGAACCGAATGCCTCTCTGACGCAACAGTATCAGGCGCTACTGAAAACCGAAGGGGTAGATATCTCGTTTACCGATGACGGTATCAGCCGTATCGCTGAGCTCGCCTATCAGGTCAATGAAACGGCAGAAAATATTGGTGCACGCCGCCTGCACACCATGATGGAGCGACTGCTGGAAGAACTATCATATGCAGCGGCAGACTGCGCCGGCCAAACCATTAGCGTAGACCGGGCGTTTGTTGATCAGCAGCTGGATGAACTGAGCCATAATGAAGATCTAAGCCACTATATCCTGTGATCACCGGAAACCCTTGCCATGCTAAAAGTGCCTTTGCCCAGCCAGATTAAGCTACATAAAAAATCCCGCACCTTGGAACTGACTTATGCCGACGGCAGTTACGAGTTAACCGCTGAATTTCTGCGGGTTCACTCACCCTCGGCCGAAGTGCGGGGGCATGGCATTGGCAACGGCATACTGCAAACCGGCAAGCAATGGGTCGCCATCAAAGAAGTGCTACCCAGCGGCAATTACGCCCTGAAAATTGTGTTTGATGACGGCCATGACAGTGGCCTCTACACCTGGGAGTATCTGCATGACCTCTGCCACAACCAAGCAGATTACTGGCAGCGTTATCTCAAGCAGCTGGAAGCCGCCGGAGCCAGCAGGGACAATGGTCTGATTGCCCGCAGCTGACAAGCACCAGCGCCCTTACGCAAGATCAGGACAAATCCCTGACAGGCCGTTACAATGACAATCCCAACCCATGCAGGACCGGATCGATGACCGACCATAACCAGAATCAGAACGACACCACCCACTTCGGTTACCAGCAGGTAAATCGTGATGAGAAGGTCAAGCGGGTGGCCGACGTGTTTCATAGTGTGGCGGGGAAATATGATCTGATGAACGACCTGATGTCCGGGGGTGTTCACCGTCTGTGGAAACGGATCACCATTGAGCAAAGCGGTGTGCGCCGTGGCCACAAGGTTCTGGATATTGCTGGCGGCACCGGCGACCTGACGTTGCGGTTTTCGCGCATTGTCGGCCCTGAAGGCAAAGTCGTGCTGGCGGATATCAACGATTCGATGCTGAAAGTTGGCCGCGATAAACTACTGGATAACGGCGTCACCGGAAATGTAGAATTTGTACAGGCCAATGCCGAACGCCTGCCCTTCCCGGACAACACCTTTGATGTCATTACCATCGCCTTTGGCCTGCGCAACGTCACCGACAAAGATGCCGCGCTGCAATCCAT
This sequence comes from Pontibacter sp. JAM-7, assembly GCF_048548695.2. NCBI lineage: Bacteria > Pseudomonadati > Bacteroidota > Cytophagia > Cytophagales > Hymenobacteraceae > Pontibacter > Pontibacter sp. JAM-7. The sequence goes on along the minus strand of NZ_JBLYIF020000003.1, from coordinate 65,728 downwards.
GGCCCGGGTACTCAAACCCGGCGGTAAACTGTTGGTGCTGGAGTTTTCCAAAACCGAAAACCCGTTGCTGACCAAGGCCTATGATTTCTACTCCTTCAATATCCTGCCAAAAATCGGTTCCGTGGTGGCGGGAGATGAAGAGAGCTATCGCTATCTGGCAGAATCGATCCGTATGCACCCCGATCAGGAAACCCTGAAAAGCATGATGGAGACCGCCGGTTTAAGCCAATGCCGGTACCAGAACCTCACCGGGGGCATTGTCGCCCTGCATACTGGTATCAAGCCCTGAGGCAGAGATGAGTTCGATGCTTTACACCACCCTGCTGATCGCGGCTGAAGGTTTAACCAACCCCTTGCTGCGAAGAGACCAAGTCACACTAGAGCGACTGGCAGAGATCCAGGGACAGGTAATTGCCTTTGAACTGACCCAACCGGCATTCAGTTTCTATTTGATTCCCACCCAGGATGGTCTTCAGCTGCAAGCCGAATATGCTGATACCGCTGACACCACCTTCAGCGGCAGTGCTGCTGACTTTTTCACCCTGCTGACCAGTCACAACCGCCGTGACGCCTTGTTTGGCAATAGTATTCATATCAGCGGCAACAGTGAGCTGGCACAGCAGTTTCAGACCATCCTTGATGATGCCCGGATCGACTGGGAGGCGCTATTGGGGGATCTGATCGGAGATCTGCCGGCCCACAATCTGAGCCAATTATTGCGCTGGAAAGCAAACCACCTGCGGCACAGTAGCCAGAGCCTGCTACTGAACCTGCAGGAGTACCTGCAAGAAGAGGCAAAACTGTTACCCACTCAGGTCGAAGCGAAAATATTGGCTGACGATATTGACGCCCTGCAGGAGCGGGTAGAGCGCCTGAGCGCCAGAGTTGCCAACGTATTAGCCCGCTGATCAAGCACTTTTCCCTGCATCTGCATGGGAAAGGCCCCCATATAAACCTACCGCAGCACGCACTAATCAATGCCGTTTATCAGGACAAAAAAAGCGGCCAAACATATCAATGCATATGGCGACGGCTAAGCAGCTCATTGAGCTGGTAAAGCAAGCCTGACCGCAACCGATGCAGTTCCGGCAGCCGAAGCTTGGCTTCATTGATCATGCCCTGATCTCGCAAGTCCAATAGTTCCTGCACCAGCGAGTGCACCTTATGATGCTGCTGGCACAACTCAGGATAGATCGGCAGATCGGAGTAGTACTCGCGACCATAATTATCCAGCCAGCCACCAAAGCGACAAGCCGCTTGATCCAGCGGCGGAGGCTCAACCTGATCATTCACCAAACACGCTTCAACTTGGTCCACCCAAGCTCGATGGTCCACCATGGCAAAAAGTGTTGGCAGCTCTTCTCGGGTGATCTGTCGTTGGTTCGCCCAGGATGGTTCTGGCTGCCAGTTATGCAGCCACTTCAACATATTTTCAGGGGGCATGGGACGGGCAATACCGTAACCCTGAGCCAGTTCACAACCAAGCTGCAACAGCATATTGCCGTGTTCGACCGTTTCCAGCCCTTCAGCAATCGCTTCGCGCTGAAACGCAGTAGTCAGGCCGAGCACCCCTTCAACTATCGCCAGATCATGGCTGTCATTCAGCATGTCCCGGACAAAATCGCGGTCTATCTTAAGGTGCTTAACGGGTAGATTTTTCAACATCACCAATGAAGAGTATCCGGTGCCAAAGTCATCCAATGCAAAAGTCATCCCCAGCTCAGCACAGGCCCGGATAACCCGAGCAACCTGATGCAGATCTCTCAGCTCACTGGTCTCCAGCAACTCCAGTTCGAGCATATCCGCCGGGACATCAGGGAACTCAGCCAGGATCAGCTTAAGCCGCTCAAGAAACTCTGGCTGCTGCAGGTGATAAGCATCCAGATTGACACTCAGAGGCAGCTCCATTTCGGTACCCTGCCAGATTCGCAGCTGGCTCAGTGCCTGACGGATAACCCACTCACCTAACTCAACCTGCAATGGCTGGTCTTCCAAAGCGGGTAGAAAACTAGCCGGCATCCGCAATCCGTCTTCAGGGTGCAACCAACGAATCAAACCTTCAGCACCCACGACTTTGCCGGTGCGCAGATTAACCTTGGGTTGATAAAACAGTCGCATTTCGCCGTTTTGCAAAGCCAAATGAATCTGCTTGAGCATCTGATGCTGCCCCCGCAGACTCTGCTCCAGGCTGGGGTCAAACAAATGGAAACGATTTTTACCGGCGATTTTTGCCTGGTACATGGCCTGATCCGCCTGACGCAGCAGCTGGTCAGCATCGACCCTGTCGGCCTGCGGGTAGAAGGTAACGCCGATGCTGGCGGACACTTGTAACTCAATACCATCCACATATACCGGATCACTGACCACCTGCAACAAGCGCTGCAGGAAAATGTCACAGGTTTCCGGATGCAACACGGCAAGAATCGCGACAAATTCATCACCACCCAGGCGGCCAATCGTATCCGACTGACGCAACACTTCCTGCATGCGGCCAGAGACAATGGATAACAAGCTGTCACCAATGGCATGACCATGCTGGTCATTGACCTGTTTGAAACCATCCAGATCAAGATACAGCACCGCCAAAGGGCTTTCGTAACGGGTCGCCTGCAGCATTGCCTGATGCAGACGATCCGCCAGCAACACCCGGTTCGGCAATCCGGTTAGCGGATCATAATGGGCGATATGTTCCAGCTCTTTCTGATGCCGCTTCTGTACACTGATATCGGTAAACAGCGCCATATAATGCGTCAGTTTGCCATCAACCCCTTCTACTGAGCTGATCGTCATTAACTGCGGTACCACCGAACCGTCTTTAATACGGTTCCAGATCTCACCGGTCCAATAGCCCTGCTTTTCGATACGCTGCCACATCAGCTGGAAAAAACTCGGCTCGTGCACCCCGGATTGCAGAAAACGTGGATTCTTGCCCACTACTTCATCCCGGCTATAGCCAGTCAATTCAGTAAAGGCATTATTGACCTCGAAAATAACCCCTTCCGGCGAAGTAAAGAAGATCCCCTCTCTGGCATGTTCGAACACACTCGCCGCCATCTGCAGGCCCTGTTCGGCCTGCTGACGTTGCAGCATCTCTTGCTGCAAACTATGGTGACTCAATTCCAGCGCTTCCCGTTCAAAACGGATATCTGATGCCATCTGATTAAAACAGCGCGTCAATTCAGTGAGCTCATCATCTGCTTGTAACGGCAGTGCCAGGCGATAATCACCCCGGGCAATTTTTTTCACCCCCGTACTGAGCTGATTCACCTGACGCAGCACAAAGTGATAAAACACAACATAAATCACTAATGCCAGAAACAAAATAATGCCCGCATAAATCATCAGATGCTGTTGCAGAGCCTTACGCGCTAAACGCGAAGTGAGGGAGTAATCTACCGCCACATAAAGGGTACCCAGAAAATCCTCATCCACCTTGATAGGAAAATCCAGCAACTGTAAATTGGGTAACTGCCGTTCACCCGCTATAAGTGCTAAAGCCTGATCACGACTGACGCTGCCCGGCAGCGCGGTTGTCATCTGTTTGCCGTTAGGGGCCAAAATCAGGGCAAATCGTACTTCAGGATCCCTGCTGATCTGCGTGACGAAATGATCCAACCCGGTGATATCAAAGCTATACACCGCTTCGGGGCTGATCATCGCCACCAGGTGACCCATGGACTTGGCTCTGGCCTCAAGGCTGAGCTTCATGAATTTTTGTTCTTCAGATGTCAGGTAATAGGCGGTCATGCCCAACGTCATGGTGAGCAGTAATGAGATGGCTGTAACAAATTTCAGCCGTAAGCCGCCAATGCCAAACATCACTCTGAAATATCTACTCCATCAGCCTTATGAACGCTTTCGATAATGTTGCGGTGCACGTCATAATCGGCATCCACTGCCGGATTGAACGCGGTCAGGCGGGCAGCTTTCAGAACCTGCTGGCCTTCAGGCTCCAGCTTCATCTCCAACAATACCTGTCGCAAAATCTGTTTCTCTGCAGCAGCCATTTCGCCTTTCACTGCCCAAACCAGGTGGGGCAGTGGCTTACTGACCGCTAACACTCTCAATTCTGAAGTATCAATCTTATTGGTTACCACTGGCATACGTACAATTAATTCACCAGCACCCCCCGCGTCCCCCTGACCCAGATAGGTCGCCAGAACTGCGTCTGGGGGCGAGGCGGCAAAAACCTCTTCATAATCACCTTGCTGCAACCCGGCCTGTCGCAACATAAAGGTTGGCACAACATAACTGATCATGGCCCGCGTGCCGCCGCCAAAGATGATTTTCTTGCCTTTCAGTTGCTGCAGGTCAACATACGGGGAATCGTTTCGCACAAGAATTGCGCCACGCAAAGTCGCCTCACCGCGCTCCTCATTTTGTGCCACGACCTCATAGGCCAACTGTTTATGCGCCTCAACATAATGGTATTGATTCATATGCACGAGGTCGTAGCGATGCGCTAACAGGTGCTGTTGAAATGTATCGAAGTCGGATGAGGTTTCCAGCACCACCTCTCTACCCAGCTTCTGGCTAAGATAGTGTTGCATGGGCCGAAAGAGTTGTACCGTGATGGCAGAATCCCGTCGGGGGAAGACCCCCATAACCAAGGGTTGCAAACCCTCTTCAGCTGTTACCGGGGGCGGCATTAACAATATAAGGAGACATAGACAGGTCAACAAGCGGTCAATCTGGAGCGACAATACAAATTCTCCTCTACAGGCAACAACCTGCAACTGATCACTAACATGCCAAGCAGTATAAGTCAGCGGCCTGACTTTCGATACCAACTGCCCATGCTACACCGCATATGTGCCACCCCGGTCAAAATAGTACCATCACCCGCCGCTCAGGTAACGGCAGGTAACAATATCGGGAATGACATAATGGTTTGCCATTTCTGACAATTAGAAAGGCTTTACCACGACCAGAATCAGAATCGGCACAAAAATCAGCAGCGGCAGCTCATTGAATAAGCGAAAATAACGACCACTTTTATCCAACCTACCGGCGCGCATCTGCTTCAGGTAACGCAGGCACCAGTGGTGATATCCCATCAGCAACACCACCATCAGCAGTTTGGCATGCAACCAGCCACCACCAAAACCCCAACCAAACCACAGCCAGAAGCCAAGACCCAGGGTAAACACCGCCATCAGACTCATAAAGCTGTAGAGCTTACCGGCCATAATGATCAAGCGGGTCACATCCTGACCGGCAGCACGTCCTTCAGCGTAATGCACAAAGATACGTGGCAGATAGAAAATTCCGGCCATCCAGCTGGTCATGGCCAGAATATGAAAGGTTTTAACCCATAACATGCAAATGCTCCCTCAAACGCAACAGACCCTTAGGGTGCCAGTCGCTGATAGAGTTCCCCACTGCGGGCCAACCCCACAGCCGCCGCTATTGTACCGTTCTCATGCCAGCGGTTAAGGAGTTTTTCCACCACTAGCGCCACCTCGGGCTCAGACATACCCGGCTGCAACTCCGGTTGATATAACAATTGCAGCAGCAACACATCCAGCGGAGACAGCAATTGCTCCGGGCTGTGGTCATTAAAAATAGACGGATAGGCCAGCTCGCTGTCATTGGGTAACCCCATAATCTGCGTGAGCTCCTCCACAATACAGGCCACCAAGCGGCCATGCATCCGCGCCTGATCTACCGGAATAATGATCCGGGCACGCAGAATCTCTCCAGCATTGGTATCCACGCCTGCCAGACAGACTGCACCATGCAATACTTTGTTAATGCGAGGACCAAACAACGCACGCGCTTCGGCGGCCCAGTTTTCCTGCCGGGTAAACACCAGCTGCACATTCGCATCTACCGCGCGCGCAACCCTGCGCACAGGATGCCCGGTAATTTGCGCCAGGTGCTGCAAATGCTCATCTACCAGCGATTGGTGCAGTGCCTGATCCGGCACCCGGTGATCCAGCCATACCCGCATATCCTGACGCCAACGTCGCAGCGGCGCTGCCCCCGGCCGGTATTCACTGCGCAGAGCAACCGCGATAAACGCGTGCTGAATAAACACCGGCTGTTGCCAGTGGGGTGCGTCATCCGCCACCAGCAGAGATGACCACAACCCGAACATCAAGCCAAGCAGCGAGCGCATCAGCAAGCCGAGGTTTCAATGCGCAGAAAACGGTCCAGCTCAACCCTCAGGGTATCGCCCGTCTGCACCGGCCCAACCCCTGCTGGGGTTCCGGTCAGCACCACATCCCCCGGCTCCAGGGTAAAAAATTGACTAATATAACTGAGTAATGGCAGCACTTTATTCAGCATCATGCTGGTATTTCCATCCTGCCTCAGTTCACCATTCACAGTCAGACGCAACTGCAGCTGCTGCAGATCACCCACCTGCTCCGGTGGCAGGAAGACTGACAGCGGACAGGCACCATCAAACGCCTTGGCCTTTTCCCAGGGCTGCCCCTGGGATTTAAGTTTCGACTGCATATCCCGCAACGTCAGATCCAGCGCCAGCCCCACTCCCGCAATCGCTTTGGCGGCATCAGCTTCGCTTGCCTGGCGTAACTGCTGACCAATGAGTAACGCCATTTCAGTCTCAAAATGAACCTCACCCAGGCCCCGGGGTAAAACAAAGGGTTCCGCCATCGCCACCACACTAGTCGCCGGCTTAATAAATAACAGCGGTTCCGCCGGAATGGGGTTATTCAGCTCTTTCGCGTGATCGGCATAGTTGCGGCCGATACACACAACTTTGCCCAGCGGTAACTCCGCCGGGCGATCATCGGCAACACAGTGCTGATAGGTCATAATGTCTCCTGATCGAGTACACGGCCACACTCAGACAGCGGGCCGTTGAATAAATACTCCCTGCATTCTAGCCGGAACGACACACCCCTTGAAATACAACGTGACTGCTGCGATCAGGGTTGCGGCCAATACCAGCAGTGAGCCGACGACCACTCCCTGCCACTGCTGCCAGTGCCAGAATGGATCGAGGTAAAAACCACCGCTACTGGCACCCAGATAGTAGAACACCAGGTAAAGTGACGAGGCACTGGCCCGGGAATGAGTCGCGGTATGACTGACCCAGCTACTGGCACTGGAATGCGCCACAAAGAAACCAAAAGCATTCACAAAGAAACCCGCCACCACCCACCAAGCAGAAGGCAGCAGAGTAATCAGGGTGCCTGACATCAGGAACAAGATACCTATGGCGATCACCAGCGGCTGTGACAGCCAACGTGCAAATTTCCCGGACATGGCAGATCCAAGAGTGCCACTCAGATAGGTCAGAAACATCAGTCCCAGCAGGCTGGCAGGCAAATTGTAGGGCTCGGCCGCCAGCATAAAGGTGGCATAGCTGTATTGGTTAAGGAAAATAAAGAAATTAAAACCGCCGACCAGATACGCCAATAGCAACAGCGGGTTAGCCAGATGGTCTCCCAGATCCACCAACATCCGTCGCGGCTGCAAAGGCTTAGCCTGGAAGTGCCGGGGCGCTGGCAACAGCCAGACAAACAGCGTCACACATACCAGACTGATCAGGCTCATCACTAAAAACACCTCCTGCCAGCCCAGCCAGTCCCCGACGAAACCAGAAATCAGCCGCCCGCCAATACCACCCAGCGTATTACCGCTGATATACAATCCCACCGCCATAGCCAACGCCGGACGCTTAAATTCATCCCCCATATACGCAATGGCAATCGCCGGCAGTCCGCCCATGCACAGACCCTGAATACCACGCAACAACAGTAACTGCTGATAGCTGGTCACCATCGACAGGCCATAGGTGGTCAATACTACCCCACACAGGCTGAACAGCATCAATCGCGGCCGGCCCAACACATCGGACAGCGGCCCATAAAACAGCAGTGACAGGCCCAGTGTCAGAGTGGTGATGGTAAAACTCCAGCTAGTCTGCAAGGGCGTCAATTGAAACGCATCCGACAGCAACGGCAACAGCGGCTGCGTGACATATACATTGGCAAAAACCATAAACGAACCAATACACAGCGCCAATGTAGCGCGCCAAAATGCGGTGGAACCTGCTTCAATCATTGCCGTATCTCCAAATAACTGGAGCAAGCGTAGCAACAGACAGATAATCATTAAAATATATAGTTATTATGAATTTGATAACTTATTCTTATGATATGGACCTTAAACACCTGCGTTATTTCAAAACCGTTGCCGACCTGCGCAGCTTCACCCGCGCAGCAGAGCAGCTGCATATCGCACAGCCCGCCATCAGCATGGCGATTCGCAAACTGGAGCACGAGCTGGATCTGCAGTTACTGCACCGTAAAGACCGCCAGGTGGGACTGACCGACGAAGGGGAGAGACTCTATGCCCATGCCAGCCGGATGCTGCAGGCGGCAGATGATGCAGCACTGGAGATGCAGGAACTCAAAGGACTGCTGCGGGGCGAGGTTCGGGTCGGTATCCCGGGGATGCTGGGTTCATACTATTTCCCTCCGCTATTAATGGCTTTTCGCCACCGTTACCCGCAACTTAACCTGTCAGTGATCGATGGCGGCACTGGCAAGCTGCAGCAACTGCTGGAAAACGGCGAGCTGGACTTGGCGGTCATTGTCGAAGATACAGTGCCGGAAAGCCTGCAGGCGGAAGTTTTTCTGCGCGAACAGATGATGGCAATCTGTCCCAAAGATCACCCCTTCGCACAACTATCCAGTGTTCCCATGGAAGATTTTTTTGCCGAAGAGCTGGTGATGTTCCAGGCCGGGTATTTTCACCGCAAGATAGTCGACCGTATTGCCGAAGCACATCAAGTTGAGGTCAACATCAGCTTTGAAACCAACCTACTGCCCCTGATCAAGTCGATCGTACGCCAGGGGTTTGGTGTGTCTACCCTGCTGCAAATGGTCATTGCCGATGAACCTGAACTGGTCGCCCGCCCCTTTGCCGAACCTGTCTGGCTTGACCTGTCTATTGCCTGGCGGCGCGATGGCTATCTGTCCCGGGCCAACCGGGCATTTCTGGAGTTTATGCTAGAACAAAGCCGTGAGTATCGTAATGACGGATGAAGCACGCCTCTGCCTTTAGACAATTGGCATATTTCCCACTATCATGCGCCGTCAAATTACGGAGACGACTCATGCTTAATGTAAACGAATACTTCGACGGCACAGTAAAATCCATCGGTTTCGAAAACCGTGATGGCCGTGTCACCGCAGGCGTAATGGCGGCGGGTAACTACGAATTTGGCACCAGCGAAAACGAACTAATGAAAGTCGCCAGCGGTGAGCTGCTGGTTAAGTTGCCGGGCAGTGAAACCTTTGAGTCTTTCCCCTCCGGCAGCGAGTTCAAAATCGCGGCTAACCAGACTTTCCAGCTCCAGGTGAAAGAACCAACCGCATATATCTGCATCTACGGCTGATCAGGTAAGTCCGGTTTCGCAGCAGTGTTGCATGCGCGTAACTCTGCTGCGAAATGATTCAACTCAGGTTGAATATTTTTCGCCCAGATTGCCAAGCGCATTGATCAATTTCATCAAGCCCTGTGCTAATATAGCGCCCTTTCATTTTTGCCAGTCAATCACCGGTGCCCACTGTTCCCGCAACGCGGCCCAAACGAAGAGTTACCAACATGAGCAAAGCCACTTCTCTGGACAAGAGCAAAATCAAAATTCTGTTGCTGGAAGGTGTACACCAATCTGCAGTAGATACCTTCAATGCGCATGGTTACGACAATATCGAATACCTAACCGGCTCACTGCCTGAAGCGGAGCTGCTCGAGCGCGTTAAGGATGTACACTTTATCGGCATCCGTTCGCGTACCCAGCTGACACCCGCAATATTCGAGGCGGCAGACAAGCTGGTCGCAGTCGGCTGTTTCTGTATCGGCACCAACCAGGTTAATCTGGAAGCGGCTACCATCAGAGGTGTCGCGGTATTCAACGCGCCGTACTCCAACACCCGCTCCGTTGCCGAATTAGTGATTGCTGAAGCCATTCTGCTTTTGCGCGGCGTCGCCGAGAAAAATGCCAAGGCGCACCGTGGCGTATGGCAAAAAAGTGCTAAAAACTCCTTCGAAATCCGTGGCAAAAAACTGGGGATTGTCGGTTACGGCAGCATTGGTTCCCAGCTGAGTGTTATCGCCGAGTCCATGGGCATGCAGGTTTACTTCTACGATGTCGTCACCAAACTGCCATTGGGCAATGCCACACAGGTAGGTTCACTAAAAGAACTCCTGCGTAAAACTGACATTGTGTCCCTGCACGTACCGGAAACCGCAGCCACCAAAAACATGATGGGTGCAGAAGAGTTTGCCGAAATGAAACAGGGCGGTATCTTCCTGAATGCAGCGCGTGGCACAGTCGTTGACATCGATGCGCTGTGCGCAGCATTAGCGAGCGGCCATATTCATGGCGCAGCCATCGACGTATTCCCGGTAGAACCTCGTACTAACAATGACGAATTTATCTCGCCACTGCGTGAATTCGATAATGTCATCCTGACCCCACACGTGGGCGGCTCCACCATGGAAGCCCAGGAAAATATCGGTTATGAGGTATCCGAGAAGCTGATCAAGTACAGCGACAACGGTTCTTCTATCACCTCGGTTAACTTCCCTGAGGTGGCGCTACCGGAACACCCAGACGTTCACCGCTTGCTGCACGTTCACGAGAATATCCCGGGGGTGATGGCTGCCATCAACAACGTATTCTCCGAAAACAGCATCAACATCAGCAGTCAGTACCTGCAGACCAACGAAAAAGTGGGTTACGTGGTCCTGGACGTGGATGCCAATTACTCCGATGTCGCCCTGGAAAACCTGAAACATATCAAGGGCACCATCCGCTGCCGTCGTCTGTTCTGAACAGAAAAGACAGCAACACCAGAGAACGGGTCTTTATGACCCGTTTTTTATGCTCGGAAAAAATCCCCGACCTGGCCACAAGATTGAAAAGCCAGGCGATCTGGGTCAAGCTCAGGATTCCACTCTGAATCCAGTTGTTATGCCTGACTCCAACCCTAAGCCACTGTTTGACAACCTCTATAACCTGGTGACTGGGGATGAAGATGCCCGGGTTTGCAAGGATATTCCTGAAGCGGCTTGTAACGATCAGCCAGGTAACTTTTTTGCCTACCTGCTAGCCAATCTGCTAGGCAAAATCGCCGACGAGCTGGCCAGCGCCAAACTGATTATTCCCTGGCTGTTCGGGGCGCTGGGGGTTCCTGCCATCTTCACTGGATTTCTGGTGCCCATCAGGGAAAGCGGAGTGCTAATCCCACAACTGATGGTAGCGGCAGTTGTCCGCAAGCTGGCTATCCGTAAATGGGTCTGGATAGCCGGATCAGTATTATCGGCCTTCAGCCTGTTCGGTATGGCCTGGGCAGCACTGCAATTTGACGGGGCGGCTGCCGGCAGTGTCATCCTGTTAATGCTGGTGATCTTCAGTCTGTCACGCGGTATCTGCTCTGTCTCAGCCAAAGATGTACTGGGTAAAACCGTTTCCAAAAGCCGTCGCGGCATCCTGTCCGGCTGGAGCGCGTCACTGTCTGGTATTACGGTGCTGCTAATAGGCCTTTGGCTGAGTACGGTTGGTATGAATACGTCCGAGCTCAGTATTTTTGCCAGCCTGCTGATGGTCGGCGGGGTGCTCTGGCTAATCGCCTCGCTATTTTTTGCTCAGATACAGGAGCAACCCGGCGCGACCGAAGGTGGTGGCAACGCGCTGACAGTAGCACTGCAGCAGATCAAACTGCTGCAAACTGACCCACCGTTCCGCCGTTTTGTCATCGCGCGCAGCTTACTATTGTCAGTCGCACTGGCAATGCCGTTTTATGTACTGATTGCCCAGGCAGGCGCTGGTAGCGACTTCCTTGGCCTGGGCATTTTAATCATCGCGAACGGACTGGCAGCAGGGCTATCTTCCCCTGTTTGGGGTTACATGAGCGACCGTTCCAGCCGTCAGGTAATGGTCATTGCCGCCTCAGGCGCTGGCTTTCTGGGGCTGTTCACTGCCGCCGCCGTACTGGCGGAGTGGTCATGGGTGATCAACGAATATGGCCTGGCTCTGATCTTTCTGCTGCTGAATATCCTGCACGGCGGTGCCCGTCTGGGGCGAAAAACCTACCTGGTAGATATGGCCAGCGGTGATAACCGCGCCGCTTATGTGGCTGTCTCCAATACCGCTATCGGTTTACTGATGCTGGTTGGCGGTCTGATTGGTCTAATCGGTGACTGGCTGGGCCCAGCATACATAGTACTCAGCCTGGGTCTGAGCTCGCTGCTAGCTGCATTTTATATTCACGGCCTGCCAGAAGTGGCGGATGACAGCTAGTTCAGCAGAGGCACACAAGGGCACACTATGCATTTCGTCTCAAGCGCCGTTCTGCTGCTAATACTGTGCCGGACATATTGGCTGTGGCGGCAGCTCAAGTACAGACGCGGGAGGCTGTGGTAACAATGAAAACCGCGCGGTGCCAACATTACGCTATACCCTAAACCAGACAACATCTACGGTTGAACTAAATCAGAACAAACACAGTCCACTCTGGGAACCTGCCCAGCAAGCAAGGGTAATTTCTCAATAAAAACAACACGAGTGGAGCAACTCTTATGATCAAAGTCAGTGTGTTTTATGCCAATGAGCCCGGCAAAAAATTCGACATGGATTACTACTGCAACACCCACATGCCGCTGGTACAGAATCGCCTTGGCACACCCCTGAAAAGCAGCGCCGTAGAAGCCGGCCTTGGTGGCGGCGAGCCCGACGCTCCGGCACCCTTTGTCGCTATGGGCCACCTGTATTTTGATAGCGTAGAAGACTTTCAGAACAGCTTCGGACCACATGCCGAAGAGATCATGGGGGATATTCCCAACTACACCGATATTGCACCAACCATTCAGGTGAGCGAAGTCAAACTTTAAGCCATCATCCTATCAGAGCGGCCCTGCCGCTCTTTTCTCTGATTCTGACGATCAACCCATCAGTTAGCGTTCAGCATAGATAATCTGTTTACGCATGGGAGCCAGTCTGGCCAGCAGTCTGTTTTGTACCCGGTGGGCAATACCCGTCTTGTTCATGGCACTGATCAACACGTCGACGGTGTGATTAAACACCGACTCTGTCACCCCCATGTTGACATGAATATCAAACATGCTGTCGCCTGTGTAGTGGCAAGGGCCATCAGCGACTTCACACATATGCTCGATGAATTTACTGCGAAAGCGGTCCACATCACTCTCGGCAAAATAAGGGAAGAGCGTATCGTCATAAGCGATCTCTGCAATAAAGTTATCCACCAATGATGCAACGCCCTGCTCCCCGCCCAACTGTTGATACAAGGTCGACTGAGGAGCCACAGCGGTGCACGCCGTCAAGCACAAGAAACAGAACGCAAATGTCAGTTGCCGCATGAGATCACCACACATAACCCGTCACGGAAAAATACAGCCCCTGCTGATCCTTGGCACCGGCAATATCACCTAGCTCAGCCCAAGCGGCGGTGACATTAATATGTTTATTAGGGAACCAGGCCAGAAACAGGTCCGCCCAGTCGTCCTCTTGCGCAAAACCCAGGTTATCAGGCTTCTGCCGGTAATCGATGCCTACTGCCAGACGGCGGTTCAGCAGCACCGCCAGTGAGCCTTCCACCTGCCAGGATGCGTCCGACGCCTTATCTCCGCCAAAGCCCAGAAAGCCGATCTGATTAGCTTTGGTACGGCGCACTGTCAGGTTCCAGAGCAGGTTATAACCCGCCACAGCCCCAAGGTGCACTTTGGACGCGGCCAGATAGATATCATTACCACTGCGGTTGTTTTTGGCGCCCACCAGTCCGGCAATATCACCATCCAGCAGACGCTTATACTGAATCCCGACACTCACCTGAGGTAGCGCACTATAGACCAGGTCACCGTAGAGTCTCACCTTGGCCCCAATCACCTTCTGGTCAATATCGGTATGCAAACTATTCAAATGAAACGACTGATGCGCAACGGACAATTCAGCCCGATCAAACAAGCCTACCGCAACGCCATAACTGTCCAGGGCATAATCATCCACCTCAACCCGGGTGCGAAATACCGACATAGAGGTTTCATCGCGGCTGTCATAACCGGCTAGCACCGCCCAGGGCACAATGCCACCCCCCGCGGCACCTTCAATATTGGTGGTGGCCGCGGTGGCAATCAGTTTGCCCTGCCCGGCCCACAAGTAAGGAGCAAGTAAAAACAGGCATAGACACAGCCCAACCTGTCTCACTCTACTACCCCTGAGACAGAGGGTTTAAGGTCTTCAACGCTGAACTGCTGCAACCAGCTGACAAACTCAGCCGCTGGCAGGGGTCGAGAGATCAAATAACCCTGCGCCCAAGCACAACCCCAACCGGAAAGAATGTCCAGCGACTCAATATTCTCAACACCCTCTGCCACTACATCCAGCTCAAAGCTGTCGGCAAGTTCGATGGTCGATTTCACAATAGTCTGGTCATTCACATCTTCTGACAGATGCATCACAAACTCTCGGTCAATTTTCAGTACATTGACCGGCATATTCTTCAGCTGGGACAGGGATGAATAACCGGTACCAAAGTCATCAATGGCCAGCTCCAATCCGGAATTTCTGAAGCGCTGCAGCAGCGCAATCGCTTGTTCCGGCTGGTGCATCAATTCGCTTTCAGTAATTTCGAAGGCCAGGTTTTCCGGCCGTAACTTATGCTTGCGTAGCTGGTGGAAAATAATGTCGAGCATATCTTCACGGGCGATATCCTGCACCGACAAGTTGATAGCCACCTGAATGCTATGACCAAGCTGCAACCAGTACGCAACCTGCTCTGCCACCGAACCAATGATCCACTCGGTGAGTGAGTTAATCAGGCCCGACTGCTCCGCCAGTGGAATAAACACATCCGGCGGGATAAACCCCTGCTCCGGATGAATCCAACGAATCAAAGCCTCGGCTCGGTTCACCCGACCCGTTTTCAGATGCAGCTTAGGCTGGTAATACATCTGCAAACCCCGGCCTTTATCCCGCATCGAACTGCGCAGATCTTCAACGATTTTCAGCCGCCGGACATAATCCTGCTCCTGACCTGCCTGATAAAAATGAATGCCATTGTGCGCATAACGGGCAGAATCCATGGCAATATCCAGACGGCGCATCAGACCATGCGCATCCTCCACATCCGCCGGAAACTCCACCACACCGATATGAATTTCAAAATTCACATTGATGCCGTCAGCTTCCGCCGCCAGACGCACCATGTTCGACATGGTTTTAACCGACTGATCATGACAAGGGCCATCCAGCTTAGCCACGAAGCTGCCACCCCCATGCCGCGCCACTAACGGCACCATCGGCTTAAGCCGGTCACACAGGCTGATCAGTGACTTGTCCGCCGTAGAAGGACCAAACATGTCGTTGATCTGACGAAAGTTACTGACCCTGAAACCCATCAGGTAAAAGCTTTCACCTTCCGTAATGCAACTTTGAATGCTCTGGGTAAATGTCTGCCGGTTAATAACACCGGTGGTCACGTCATGGGTTGCCTGAAAGATAATTTTTTCTTCGCGCTCATGCAGTTCATCCTGCATGTTGGAAAATGCCGAAATCAGATCGTTAAACTCTCGGGTTTCCGCCTTAACATTGAGCTGGCTTTTGAAACTACCTGCTGCAATTCTGCGCGTCACACCCACCAACTGACGCAGTGGTCGGCTGATCTGTCGGGAAAATAGCAAACCCGCCACCAAGGCAACCACCAAGGCAAAAATAACAATGGCAATAATCGTTAACTGTAGCCGGTCAAACTCACTGAATACTCGGCGCAGATCATCCGTCAACATGACATCAATGGTGCCGCTGACCCCCAGATAAATAGGCAGCGTCTGCGACTGTAATACCGGACGATGGCTAAAAGAGGTGGCCCAACTCAGCTGGGTGGTTTTTAGCAGTGCTTCGGTGGTCACCCCAGGTAAGGTGCTGATCACATTATCCGGCAAGCCCTCCTGCTCCACCAGAAAACTCAACTCCAGGCCGGTAATCCGCTTCAGGCTTGCCGCCAGGGCGTTATCAATTTCAAAGCCGATGACAGCGACACCGATTGGCAAAGGCGCCTCAACCGGGACCAGCACCAACTGGTAAGCCTTGCCTCTCAGCGGTGCCACAATAGAGGCACCACCTTGGCCCACCAGCCTGCTGAAATCCACTTCTGACTGCAGCGTTTCCAGGGCAACATTATCGATACCGACCGCATACTCCGGGACACCCCTCAGGCTGATAATTGCCATGATATCGGCTTCGATACGAGAAACGTGGTTCTCTAATGCACTGACGATAGTGCCACCATCCCGACTGGCCACCGCACCACGAAAACCAAAATCTGCCGCCAGTACCTCAGCCGAATTGACCAGCTGTTGTTCCCGTTCGCTCATAACCTGCTCAAACACCTTCGTACCCACAGAAAGGTCACGGCTGATCTGTTGCTGCGCAAACCGGAAGGTCGAGATCCACACCGACACCATGACAGCCAGGGCTGCCAGAAGTAACAAGCTGCCGATCAGTGAGCTGATCCTGAAACTGAGGGTTCTAATCATGATGATGTTTAAATCTGTTTTTAAAAGAGTTGGCCTGACGTGGGACTTCAGGTTCTATCGCAACGGGGAAAACCAGCAGGCCTGTATCATGGTTAAGTGAAACCCCATGCAACTGATTAATTTCACCCGTCTGCCGGGGATGCCAGACCATCACCTGAGACGGTGCTGCAGCAGGTAGTGTTAGCCTGCCATTGGCGTCGGTGACAGCACTCCATTCATTATCGGTCACCAGAATGTAACCGCGCATCTGGTCATGGATGTTGCAGCCAAGCACCACCAGCCCCGCCTGATCAAACAATACCGGTTGGCTGGGGACACCGCTGTAGAGCTTTATCTCGAAGGGCTTGGCCTGGGAAAAGGAATACACGTGGTGACGAATATCATCACTGTTCGGAAAACTGACCAACTGACGTTTAGCAATAGACATGACATGGGGCGCGAACGACTTGTCTACCTGGTCCATAATAGCCGGAGTATCCACCGCCACTTTGGCCAAGCCAGGTACAATCACCACGGCATCCGCCAACGGCTGACCGTCAGAATCATTTAACTGCACTGATGCGCCGAATCCAGCCGGGGCATGAGCAAACAATAATGCCCACACTAACGGGCAACACATCCAATTCCTTTTGGGTGACATCAGAGTAGATAAACTCTTCATGCGAACACTCTTTGGATGTTTTCTGGCAATACCAAGATACGTTAGCGGCGGTGCACTTGACCACTTGAACCCGAATGCAGAAAACCTAAGCATCTATTTGTACTACCACCGATCGACAAGGGCGTGGATTGAACCTCAAGCCACCCACCAAGGTTAGACATCAATGCAAGGATCTACCAATGTCCATCTGTCACACTACCGATATTCAGTACCCGGCGACAGGTAGCCGACCGGGGTCTTCACCCGTTTGATCCAGCGCATTTTTTTATAGTACCTTTTGCTTAGTCTAATCAGGCTGACAGAAGTCTAAACTGTCCAGACGCCATACTATCCAATTAAGTGAACAAAATGTCGGTTAAATTCAAACAGTGGTTGGCAACCTGCCTGCTCTTGGCCAGTGGCATAACAGCGCATGCAGCCTCTACAAAAGACTGTGAGACACTCACGGCAACGGGCAACTCAGAATACCCTCCCTACCTTTGGCGGGAAGGCACAAATAACGGTCTGCTGGGTGCCAACAGAGCCATCATGGATGAGATAGGCAAACGGCTTGGCATCGAGATTCAATTGGTGGATGTCGGCTCATGGGCACGCGCCCAGGAAACTCTGAAAACCGGGCAGATCGATCTGCTTGCTGGCGCGTTCTATACCGTGCCACGCATTCAGTATATGGATTATGTGTATCCCGCCTTTCTGAATACCACCAGCGTGGTATGGCGCAAAAAAGACAACGCCCTAGCCTACACCAAGCAAGAAGATCTGATTGATAAATCAGTCACCACTGTCATCAATAACAGTTTTGGCCAGGCATTCGATGAGTTTGCCAAGGACAAGCTTGACCTGCAATATGTCACTTCACTGGAACAGGCGCTCAAGATGCTGATCCATGATCGGACCGACTTTGTGCTCTACGAAAAGAACCCCGGGCTAGCCTATGCCGACACGCTAAGCATGTCCGACCAGATCAATGCACTGGAACCAGCGATCAGCAGCGAAGGGTTATACCTGACTATCTCTCACCGTTCGGCCTGCAATACCGGCACCCTGCGCGGGTTGCTCGCCAAAGTGGTTCAGGAGATGCTACAGGACGGCTTTATGCAGGAAGCATTACAACAAAGCCTGAAGGACTGGCAGCAGTTTTCCCAGTCACGTAGCTAATATGCTACCTCGGTTTTACAGGTGCTCGATGACTAGATTCAACACTTTTTTACTTAGCTCCGCCAAAGCCTGCTGTCTGCTTACCAGCCTGTGCCTGCTCACGTCGGCGCAAGTACAAGCCGAACGTACTTTGCCGCAAGTCACCTGGTCCCGCACGGACTTTGCTCCCTATTTTATTGTGCAAGGCCCTTATGAGAACCAGGGTATCAGCGATAAGGTCATTCAATTGCTGATCTCGCAGATCCCCAGCTATCAACATCAAGCCATCGTTATGACCCTGCCACGCATGTTAAATGATGCCCAACAAGGTAAACCGATCTGCCACGCGTCGTTACTAAAAACGCAAGCACGTGAAGCCTTCATCGAATACAGCGATCCGGTAATGATCAATTATGCCAACGGCATCATCACCTCCGCAGCGGGTCTGCAAAAATTTGGCATGTCACCTGAAACCATCACCGACATTGACCTGGCCAGTCTGCGCGGCAAACCCCTCAGCATTATGGTGTATCAGGGGCGCTCTTATGCACCTCACATTGATCAGATCATTGCCGAGGATAGACGCACAGACAACTCCATCTTTCGGGTTAAAAGCGGCACCAGCGAGCATGACCGCCTGATCCGTCAGTTATTCGCTAAGCGCCTGGACGGATTTATGGGCCGCCCGGAAGAGGCCTACTTTGATAGCGTCAGCCACCATATAAGACAAAAGCTTTACCTGATCGGATTAACCGGACAACCACGCACGTCGGTCACGCGGATTGGCTGCACCAAAGGCAGCTGGAACGATGACTTATTGAAGGAGATTAACCGGTTAGTGAAAACGAAAACGATGCGCCAGGCCATCAACAAGGCTTACATTAACTGGCTGCCGGAGCAGTTAAGAGGAAGCTATGTCATGGACCAGGCAATCCATTTTGCCCCTGATACACTGGTGTTTAACCAACAGTGACCATGCGGTTTTTCCCCGCCGCTTTTGCTATATAAAGCCGCCGGTCGGCTTGCGCAAGCATTTCAATGATACGTGCCTCAGTGAGGCGCTCTGACTCGCAGCTGGAACCAATACTCAGGGTCAGGTTAATACTCTGGCCATCGTGCAGGGTAAATAACTGTTGCGATATCTCCTGCAGCAAACGCTGAAAAATCTGTTGTGCATTACCTTTATCATCACTGATCGCGATGATGAACTCCTCACCGCCATAGCGCCCCACTAGATCATAGCTGCGTAACATCCCTTGCATATAACGGGCGACCGCCTGCAGTACCAGGTCACCGGATAGATGGCCGTAGGTATCATTCACCTGTTTAAAATCATCCAGATCACAAATCGCCAGATGCAAAGCATACCCCAGACGCTCACTGCGCTGAGCCTCCTTCACCAAGGCATCCATAACTGCACGCCGATTCAGCAAACCCGTCAGTTCATCATGGGTGGCCTGATATTTCAGCGCCTGACGCGTCTGATGCAATTCATGCAGCAAGCCCAATGTGCGCTCTGCCACACAAATCCGGGCCATCAGTTCAGTAGCGTTGAAGGGTTTGCAGATATAATCATCCGCACCATTACCCAAACCTTGCGCCACATCCTCGGTATTATTTTTACCCGTGACCAGAATGTAGTACGGCGGATTAAGTCGCGACTCCTGCTTAACCTTGCGACAAAGCTGCATGCCATCCATGATCGGCATCTCCCAGTCGATCAGCATCAAACACGGGCCCTGATTATCCAAATAGGCTCGCCAGGCAGCCTCACCATCGGCCACTTCAACAACATCATGGCCCATTTTCTCCACCAGACTAGACAGTACGACCAGCGTAGTAGGATCGTCATCTGCAATGATTACTTTCATACCTTTATCTCATCCAGCTTATGCTGCAGCGCTTGTTCAAGCTGCTGATAGTCATGTTCCAGGTCTACCAGCAGCGGTTCTATCTCAGACATGTTGTCCTCTTTACCCGCAATTTCCATGGCAAACACGGTGTAACGCAGCGCATCGCCACCGACATTATCGGCAGAGCCCTTCAATTTATGCGCCAGAGCGGACACTTGCGCCGTTTGCTTATCACTCACTGCCTGACGGATCTGCTGAATCAACTTGGGTGAACTATCAAGAAAGGTTGTAATAACCCGCTGCACCAATTGCGTATCACCCATGAGCAGCGCATGCATTTTCTGATCATTAAATACTGTCAGGGCTTCCTTGATCGTGTCAGCGGCTTCCTCTGTTTGCTTAACAATTTCAGTGTCAGCGCCTGCTGATAACTCGGGTGCAGTAAAATCTCCGGCCCACTTCTGTAACACCCGGTTTAATTTATCCAGCACGATTGGCTTGGCCATGTAATCATTCATCCCGGCAGCCAGACACTTATCCTCGTCACCGATCAACGCATTCGCCGTCATCGCCACAATCGGCACATTGCGGTTAAAGCCCGCCAGACCAGAACGGATAGATCGAGTCGCCTGATAACCATCCATCACCGGCATCTGACAATCCATCAGCACCAAATCGAACAGTGACTGCCGCAACTTCTCCAGCGCTTCTGCACCATTCTCTGCCGTGGCATAACGCACCCCCAGATGGCTGAGCATGCCCTCAGCAACCATGCGGTTGGTGGGATTATCCTCCACCAGCAGTACCTCAATCCCCTGCAGGTTCGCCGGGTGTTCAAGCAGGGCATGCAATTCAGCATTTTCATGAGTCAGAACGTTATACACCTGAATGTGCTGTACCGGCTTAATCACCTGTTGCTGAAATTCTGGGTAGCGGCTGATATCAAACAACACGTTATGGCCAATCAATACCGTTTCCACATGCTGTAACCGCGCATCAGCCCTAACCTGTCTGGCCAGATTAAATGCCTGCTGCTCTGGCCAGTCCTGATCGATCCAGACCTGGATATGCGGTTCACGTTCAATCAGATCGAGCAGGGTTGGCATCGCATTGGACAGGTCTGTCAGCGCTATCACCTCAGCGCCAAAATAGCGCATGGTACTCAACAGGTAGCGGCTGCTGGACGCGTTCCAATCCAGAACAACCACGGTGGGCAAACCTTTAATTTGCGGGGGCGTACCCTCTGATACAACCCGCACTGGCAGATTAAACCAGAACTCAGAACCTTGCGGGCTACTGTGCAAACCAATGGCACCGCCCATCAGATCCACCAATTTTTTACAGATAGCCAACCCCAACCCGGTACCACCAAATGCCCGGGTAACTGAATTATCCGCCTGGGTGAAACGCTCAAACAGGTTCTGTTGCTGCGCTTCCGGCACGCCAACGCCGGTATCCCGTACTGAAAACTGTACCCTCACTTTATCGCCGTCTGAGGGCATGCAGCTATAGTGCACCGAGACTTCACCCTGATCGGTAAACTTGATGGCATTACCAATCAGATTGACCAGGATCTGGCGGATCCGCACGCTATCCGAAGAAACCACCATCCGCAATGGCGGCGATGCCGGGCAGATCAGCTCAATGCCTTTTTTCTGCGCCACGGCAGAGAAACTCAGGGCCACATCATTAATCAGTGCATCCAGGTCGGTATCATGCGGGTCAATAGCCAACTGATCCGCTTCAATTTTGGAAAAATCCAGAATATCGTTAATGATCTGCAACAGCCCATTGGCGCTGCTGCTCAGCTGGCGCACCAAAATTTGCTGGTTGGCATTCAATTCGCTTTTCAACAACAGCTCGGCGATACCGATGACACCATTCATGGGGGTGCGAATTTCGTGGCTCATATTGGCCAGAAATTCACTTTTTGCGGTATTGGCTGAATCAGCTTTCTTTTTCAGTTCCAGCAACACCTGCTCTTTTTCTTCCGCATCCTGCAACGCGCCTGAACCCGTTTGAAACAGTGTTTCAAACGCCGCTTCCAGCACATCCAGCTCATCACGATCACTTGGTTTTGTCGGTTTGGCACGCACCAGACAATATGGGCTGTCCTTGTCACGCAAATCAGTTTGCGAAATATTGCCCCATTCGGCGGCCATTCGAGTCAGACGGCGGGTAACGGTGAGCTGAAAAATCTGGGTAATACTGAAAGCGATAACAATGATGATCAACGTAGTACTGATAAAACTGTACACCCCTTCGTTCAGTAACCGGGCTTGCTCCTCACTGAAATCTTTGCGCAATACCAGGGTACCCAACAGCATGTCTTCACCCTGGGTCTGGCGATGGTGCAACTGAAAACGCTGCTCAAGGGTATTACCGTGGATAACCTTCCTGCCGTAATGTTCTTTGGGGCTGCCATCGGTCAGCAATAACTCAGCCGAGGTGATATATGGCTGCTGAATCAGTGTCTGCATCTGCAACTTGACCTGCGGCAGGTCAAACGCCCAGATACTGGTACTGAGGGTAGGCAGAAAAGTATTGCCCACCTCCGCTATCTGGTTCTCCAGGTAGGTATAACGCTGGTTGAAGTTGACGACGAACTGCACAGTAGTGGCAATAACCGATGTAACCAGACCAGCAATCACCGCCCAGAACACCAGCTTCCTTGCTATTTTGCTTTTCGCTGGCTTCCCGGTGCGAAGATCTTTGGATTGGAGCATGCTGTGAGATCTATCCATCAGGCCAGAATTGGATGTAACAATGAGAACCGAATGTCCTTATGTATAGCCCTGTTATCACGGTATTTCATTGATAAAGGTCTAAAAAATATCAGGTTAACCACGCCTGCCATCATTTGGCACGGGTTTAAACCGAACCAAAACAGAGTCAGCTCATGCGACATCAACCAGCAGAGCAACCTGCAAAACTGTCACACAGCCATTCTACAATTGGCCGTCTGAATAGCAAAACTGACTGATACTGACTTCTAATGCACCGTTCAATCCTGCTAGACAGCCTGCGTATTGTTGCCATTGTCCTGGTGTTTTTAGCCCATCTCGGCCAGCTATTAGGTCACAACAGTGGTGATTTTTTCGGCTGGAAGAATATCTATTTCGTCAGTTTGGGTGGTGTCGGCGTTAGCCTGTTTCTGGTGCTGTCTGGGGTACTGGCCGGGCTGGGGGCTACCCCACGCCATGCAGACCATGAGTGCTACCTGACCTACCTGCTGAAGAAAATCCTGCGTATTTACCCGCTTTATCTGCTATCAGTACCACTGGCGGTGCTGGGCTACGCCCTCAGTGAGGGTCTGTTACAGGGCGATTTTCCGGACATGTTTCCCAACGGCATCGCCACGGATCTGACCGGCAGCCTTACCGGCTTCTACGCCTGGGCCGGCCTCTGGGGCGGTCCTTACAACCCGCCCAGTTGGTTTATCTCACTGATCATGTCGCTGTACGCTCTGTGTCCACTGCTGTTGTGGGCCATAAAACGCAGACCGCACCAGGCCCTGCTGGCACTGTTCTGCATCAGCCTTGGCGCCCGTTACTATGTCGGTCAGTGGGGGATTCCGTTTGCCGACCCGTCGTTATACGACAACCTGCAAGGCTGGCTTTACCGTCAATATGGCGTTATGCCCGGTCGCCCCGGCGACTGGTTTCCACCCTGTCGCCTGTTCGAATTTGCGCTGGGCATCTATCTGGTCCTGCGCCTGCCCAACCGGTTCTGGTTCCGTCTCCAACTACCATTCAATAACGCCATCCGCTGGCTGAGTGACCTGGCGTTCCCGCTGTTTCTGGTGCACTACCCGTTTCTGTTTCTGGTCACGACACTGACCGACCTCGGTCTGCCGATGATGCTGGCGATTGCTGTTTATATGGGGCTAATGCTGGTACTGGCGCATTGGATTAACCAGCTGGATATGCGGATACCCCGCAAGCGGATTATTGCGCGGTTATAGGTATTTGCTTCCATTGTTTTTTTTTGCTGGGTAATCTCTTTTTCCACTGACGTGGAGTTAAGAGCGTGCGGCTGCACCCTCCCTTAACAATCTCTCCACCGCCCCGCGCCTTGCCCGCCGCACGGGTACCCTGCGCTACTCGCTGAACGCGGGACAACCAGAACTCGCTGCGCTCAAACATGCTGGCCATCTGATCCGCTTTACGCTGCGTTGCCCATAGGGCACAGGTACTCGACGTCGGTGAAGAGGGAATTTATCCGTGCCAACCTCAATAATCCGATGTCCTCCGCAGCATGGATGTAGCACCCCTTCCCCTTTTGCGCTGCCGAGCAATGCAGGTTGTAAGCGAATTGAGGGCGGAGCTGTCTGAGGCCGAAGGCCGAGTTCTTCGCCCGCGCTTACGACCGAATCGCGCAGGGAAGTCGCGTAGCGACCCAGCAGCGGGGCGGCTTTAGATTGTTAAGACCTTTGGCCGCCCAAAGGGCTTAACCCGCCTTAGGGCGGAAAAATGAAAGGTTTGACTACGCAGAAAAGACCTGCAAATAATTCCTTAAAGATATAAGGAAAATGGAGATTCCAACGTGCCGCACCAAAACCCTTTTTATGTATACGCGCTTAAAGATCCACGAGAAAAACCTGCGAAAGCGTTTTATATCGGTAAAGGCACAGGAAATCGTGCTTGGGAACATCAATCCAAAATCGATGATTCTGAGAAAGGGTATGTTATTCAGCAAATACATGAATCAGGCCTCAATGTTTTACACACTGTCATTGCCGACAATCTAACCGAAGAACAAGCTCTTAAAATCGAAGCTGAGTTAATCGCGGCATTTGGAATCCGTAACCATGGGGGGCTCTTAACAAACAAGATAAAACCCAACCCAAATACGATTTCCAAAAAGATTAAAATCAATATTCCAGAAGGCTGTTATGAACGCGCCCAAATGGGATTAGAGTTTTTAAAATCTGCGGTGATGGAGTTAGCAAAGGCGAACCCTAACGGAATTGGAAATGCCGATGCAGCTAAATATCTAGGACTTCAATCAGATTACGGCGGGGGTTCGAAGGATTATCTGAGTTACAGTATTTTGGGCATCCTAATGAACGAGGGAAAAATCGAGCGGACTGACAAGAAGAAACATATAGCTATCAATGAGTAAGGTTTTATTTTTACGCCTAAAATAACCGTTAACAATTGAAGAGTTGCTCAAACACCCTCCCCCTATATTCCTCACTCTCATTCACCAAATGGTGCCGCGCACCCGGCACCATACAAACCTCCAACTGCGGATAGACCCGCTGCAACACCGGCAAGTTGTACTGCCAATCCACCGTTTTATCCGCATCCCCCTGAACCACCCTTACCGGGCCCGGCAGGGCTGACTGCTGCTCCAGCGCATCGCCAAAATTCAACATCGCGCCTACCCAGCTCATTGGAATCTGGCGATACTGCAGCGGGTCATGCTGTTCCAGAAACGTGAGGAATGCAAGGTCATGGCTGCACTGGGTAAATTTACGTGGCACCTGCTTGAACATGCGCCGCAACCACGGGTAACGCCGTTTGATACTGCGCCACATGGCCGGACGTACCAGCGGCGCCAGCAGAATACGTTGCTGTACCTGCAGCGATAACGGCAGTGTTAACACCTGCTGCGCCATGATGACCGCGCAACCGGTACTCTGCCCCAGCAGGGAGAGTGGTTCGCTGATCTGCGGTTGCAGTTGGTTGATCAAATCAGCCAGCTGCTGGGCATAATGGCTAAAGTCGTGGATATGCAGCACCTCACCTGCCGACAGGCCATGGCCGGTCAGGTCATAACACATCACATCATAGCCTTGGTGCAACAGGTGCCGGATGAGGTGACCATACAATCCCATATGGTCCATATAACCATGCACCACCAGCACCGTGCCCCGACTCTTTGCAGGTTGCTGGTAATACTGCACCGCAGTATCGATTCCGGCACACTCAAGTAAGCCCAATTCCAGGCTGTAGCCCTGCGCCAGATCGGCCAGTCCATAGAACTTGAGATAGCTCTGGAGCTGAGGTGCCAGGCCGGACAGTGGCGTCAACGCCAGAGCTGGAAGCTGCTGCAGCAATTCAGCACGATTCAGAGTATTCATGCAGTTCTATTCCATAACAACGCAGTGACACTGCCGTACCGGCGAATGCCCTTTATTTGCTACAGGATAGCTGTAAATCTCCTATATAACTTAGCTAAATACTGGGTATACGCCGTGCAGGGGGCGACATTTTGATCAGTTTGGGGTAATGTTGCATCGCATAAAGCCGGGGGTTTCGCTCTGCACCAGCACCCGCTAAAAGGCACCATCTCGCTGGTCTACGCTCGGGATAGAGCATGAGCTTCGAGGCATTCGGCAAGTCACTATTTCTACTTAAAAATACGGTTCCCGGTCGCCTCGGACCCGAACCGTGTTACTACAACTGGGGCAATATCACTATGAGTCAAAGGGTAACGAGCGGTGGCCTGCAGGTCGCACAGGCTCTGTATGATTTCGTAAACAACGAAGCACTGCCGGGTACCGGCGTAACCAGCGAACAATTCTGGTCCGGGTTTGATGCCATTGTGCATGAACTGGCACCACGTAACCGTGAGCTGCTGACCAAGCGTGACGCTATCCAGGCACAGGTCGATGAATGGCACCGCGCCCGCAAGGGTCAGGCGTTTGATCTGGCAGCCTACAAATCTTTCCTGACCGAGATCGGCTACCTGCTGCCGGAAGGCGAAGATTTTACTGCGACAACCGCCAACGTTGATCCTGAAATGGCCACTATGGCTGGCCCACAGTTGGTAGTCCCGGTCATGAATGCCCGTTTCGCTCTGAACGCGGCGAACGCTCGCTGGGGCAGCCTATACGATGCACTGTACGGCACCGATGCTATCTCCGCAGAGGGTGGCGCTGAAAAAACCGCCGACTACAACCCGGCGCGTGGTGCCAAGGTTATCGAATTCGCACGTAACTTCCTGGATGACGCTGCGCCACTGGCGACTGGCTCACACAAGGATTCCGTCGGTTACACCATTACAGACGGCAAACTGGTTGTCAGCATGACTGACGGCAGCGAAACCGGACTGGCTCAGCCGGAAAAACTGGCAGGCTACCTGGGCGATACTGCTGCGCCAGATTCCATCCTGCTGGCAAACAACGGCCTGCATTTTGAAGTGCAGATCGACCGTGACAGCCTGATCGGTAAAGACGATGCGGCCGGTATTAAAGACATCGTGATGGAATCAGCCCTGACCACCATCATGGACTGTGAAGACTCCGTTGCTGCTGTAGACAGCGCCGATAAGGTTCTGGTTTACCGCAACTGGCTGGGGCTGATGAAAGGCGATCTGACTGAAGAAGTCAGTAAAGGTGGCAAGTCGTTCACCCGTACCATCAACGGCGACCGTGAATATACCGGTCTTGACGGCGCTACTGTAACCCTGAAAGGCCGCAGCCTGATGTTCGTGCGTAACGTGGGTCACCTGATGACCAACGAGGCGATTCTGGACAAAGACGGCAATGAAGTACCGGAAGGTATCATCGACGGCATGGTGACTACCCTGATCTCGATCCACGACATCAAGGGCAACGGCCAGTTCAGCAACACCACCACCGGTTCCATGTACATCGTTAAACCGAAGATGCACGGTCCGGAAGAAGTGGCGTTTGCCAACGAACTGTTCGGTCGCATCGAGGACGCACTGGGCCTGGACCGCTTCACCATGAAGATGGGTATCATGGACGAAGAGCGTCGTACCACCGTCAACCTGAAAGAGTGTATCCGCGTTGCCAAAGAGCGTGTGGTGTTCATCAACACTGGTTTCCTTGACCGTACCGGTGACGAGATCCATACCTCCATGGAAGCCGGCCCGATGATCCGCAAAGGCGACATGAAACAGGCTGCCTGGATCAGTTCTTACGAAAACTGGAACGTCGACAACGGTCTGGCCTGTGGCCTGAGCGGTCGCGCCCAGATCGGTAAAGGCATGTGGCCAATTCCGGATCAGATGGCCAACATGCTGGATGCCAAGATCGGCCACCCGCTGTCCGGTGCCAACACTGCATGGGTGCCATCACCAACCGCGGCTACCCTGCACGCACTGCACTACCACAAGGTCGATGTCTTTGCCCGTCAGGAAGAACTGAAATCCCGTGGCCGCGCGTCATTGGACGATATTCTGACCATCCCGGTTGAGAGCAACCCAAGCTGGTCTGCTGAAGAGATTCAGCAGGAGTTGGACAACAACGCACAGGGCATCCTGGGCTACGTGGTTCGCTGGATCGATTCCGGTGTCGGCTGTTCCAAAGTGCCAGATATCAACGATGTAGGCCTGATGGAAGACCGTGCAACGCTGCGTATTTCCAGCCAGCACATCGCCAACTGGCTACACCACGGCATTTGCACCAAGGAGCAGGTACTGGAAACCATGCAGCGCATGGCGGCGGTTGTTGACCGTCAGAACGCCAGCGATCCGACTTACCGTGCGATGGCACCTAACTTCGATGACAGCGTGGCCTTTGCTGCTGCCTGCGAACTAGTGTTTGAAGGCACCGTGCAGCCAAACGGTTACACCGAGCCGGTCCTGCACCGTCGTCGTATTGAAGCCAAAGCCAAGTTTGGCGCATAAGGGTTAAGCCCTTGCGATAAAAAGGCCGCTGTTTAGCGGCCTTTTTTGTACCCGCTAACCGGCGATCGGGCAAATTACCCGGGTTTAACGAAATATTTACAGCACCTAACCAATCCAAGAAGTGCTATCGTCAGAAGGACGATTGACCAACAACAATAATATGGAGTTACCCCATGCATAGCTTACGTAATGCTCTCCTACTGAGCGCCCTGATCAGCGGCCAGGCTTTAGCCGCTGGCAACATTGCCGTAACCGAATCTGTTCAGTTAAATGCCAAGCCAGCTGCCGTCTGGGCACTGGTGGGGGACTTCAATGGCTTGTATCGCTGGCATCCTGCCGTGATCAAAAGCCAGTCAACCTCAGACACCGGTCGCATACTCACACTGGGTAATGGTGCCACCATCAGTGAAACCCTGTTGAGTCAGGACAATGAGGCACACTCGTACAGCTACCGGATCGACGAATCCCCCCTGCCAGTCGCAAGTTATGAAGCAAGCATTGCAGTCAGTGCGACTGAGAACGGTAGTCTGGTGACCTGGTCATCCAGCTTTGATGCCTCTGGGGCCAGTGATGAAGAAGCCGCCAGCACGATTCGCGGTGTCTACAAGGCAGGTCTTGAGCACCTGAGCGACCTGTATAACTAAACTTCAGACGTTACTTTTGCGGTAGCTGGCCATCCCCCGGCTACCCTTTTCCCCAGCTGAACGGGTGCAGTTTCGCCCGGCTTTCTTGGCAGAGTACAACGCCTGATCCGCCTCTTTTATCACTTCATCGGCATCCTGGTGGTGCTCAGCCTTCTCGCAGAAGCCAATACTGATGGTCACTTTAACCACCTCACTAGCATCCACCTGATTCCGCTGCTGCTTGCCCTGCTTGGTATCTTCAGGCCGTTGGGGACTGCGAATCCGCATGGGATAGTTGGCAACCACCTCGCGCACCTCTTCCAGATACAGTCGCGCCTGGGGCTCCGTTTTACCGGGGAACAGAATAGTAAATTCTTCACCGCCGTAGCGATATGCGCGACCACCACCCTGCACTTTGGCGATTTTTGCCGCCACCATACGCAGCACCTGGTCACCGGTATCATGGCCATAGCGGTCGTTAAATTGCTTAAACCGGTCAATATCGATCATGGCGATGGTATACACCCGGCCCAAGGTATTAATTTTGGTATACAACGCCCGGCGCCCGGGAATTTCGGTCAGTTCATCAATAAATGCCATGCTGTAAGAGCTCTGAATCACAGCAGTGGCCAGCACCAGCAACGCAGCAGAGACAAACAATGCTGATATCAGTGGCCGGTCAAACCACAGCAACATCACAACTGCGGCCACCAGCGAAGCCAGCAACGCTGCATCCGCGGGGGCGCGACGCAGATAGAGCGAAACCAGCACTGGCAGCAACGACAAGCCAAAGATCCAGGCCGCAGCCTGACTCAGATAAGTTTCCAGGTAGAGCATTTCCAGCATCGACATCGGCAACCAGGGCAATAGGTAACCCAACCAGTTGCCAGCATCCAGCAGCAATATCAGCAGGTAACCCGGAGTCAGCAAAGCCAACTGCCGCAGCCCTGTGGGAGTAAACACACCCCGCTCGTTAAACAGCGCAATCAAGGCCGTATTCATGGGTAACAACAGAGAGAGCGCACTGAACAGCACATAGGCATCTGGATTATCCAGACTGGTTTGCAAACCACACCGGATCAGCGCGTAAGCAACACAGAGATTGAGTGCTGCCAGCAGTATTCGGCTGCGACGAAAACCGATCGCCAGCATGGCCACCGTCAGGCCAAGCACATAGGGCATCAGGGCAATAAGTGCCTGCTGCGCATCGGGCAGCGCGGCCACCGGATTGAGCGCAAAATAAGCCCCTGGCAACAGCAGAAGCATGGGAAGCAGCAGACTTAACCGACGTAACGCCACAAAGATGCCTTTATTGAACAACTAGTCTGAGGTGTTATCGGCCGCATATGGGAAAAATTTTATCTAAATCACACCCATTGAATATGCCGCTGGCCAGCATCACCCAAATGACACTTATACAGACATATAACCGGCCCCACCAGCCAGGACATTGCAGATGAGGCCTGGCGTGATGCGCCAGCCGACTTTACCCGATCCAGAGCAAGCCCTAGACTGAGCTGCCGACGGACAACCACTGCTGAACCGATGCCAGAGATACTGAACTCTCCCCTGCAAAGCTATCAACAGGCCCTTGCGGAAGGTTTTATTGATGACCCTGCTCAACAGCATGCAGTCGCAGTGCTGCAGGCGTGTTTTTTAGCTGTACATCAGCAGCCGGAACAGCCGACGCAAGGCGTATACCTTTGGGGACCAGTTGGGCGCGGCAAAACCTGGTTGATGGACCAGTTTTATCACAACCTCAGGTTACCCGCCCGACGCCAGCACTTTCATCACTTTATGCGCTGGGTGCACCGGCGGCTGTTTCAGTTAACCGGCACCCCAGAGCCGCTACAGGTCTTAGCGCATACGCTGGCACAAGAGATCCGGGTACTCTGTCTGGATGAGTTTTTTGTCAGTGATATCGGTGATGCCATGCTATTGGGGCCTCTGGTGCAGCAGCTATTCAGACAGGGCACACTGGTTGTGACCACCTCCAACCAGCCACCAGCACAGTTATATGCCGACGGTTTCCACCGCGACCGTTTTCTGCCGACCATTACGGCCATCGAGCAGCATATGCAGGTGGTGGCAGTCCACGGCAGCGAAGATCATCGCCTGCACCCGGGCACCCCGTTGCAGCGTTACTGGGTACAGCACGGCGCTAACAGCCTACTGCCGGAGCGGTTTGCCAAACTGAGTCACAGCCCAACCTGCCAGCACCCCATCACGCTCAACCATCACCGCCTTGACGTGGTACAGCACAGCCAGCAGGTGCTGTGGTGCAGTTATGCCCAACTCTGTGAAACACCACTGGCGGCGAATGACTACATTGAACTTTGTGACCGGTTTGAGCATATTTTTGTCAGTCAGTTGCCCTGCCTTTGTGCCGGGCAACAGGTCGCCAGCATTGCCCGCGGTACTGAAGATGCCTGCCTGCAGGTAACCACCGGCGACCGGCAATTACCTAAACAATCCATCAAGGATAACGGAGTACGACGGTTCATCGCACTGGTGGATGAGTGTTATGACCGCGGCGTGCCGCTCTGGCTGGAAGCAGAGGTGGCAATGACAGAGCTTTACCCACAGGGTTTTCTCAGTTTCGCATTCCGCCGCACCCTGAGCCGACTGCAGGAGATGCAGCTGGCTCGCTTTGGCCAACGCTAAAATCTGTTAACGTTAAACTATTCGCATCCAACACCGGAGGAACTCAGGTGAGTCTGCAAAGCCTGTACGCCCGTTACGCCAGTACCCTGCCCCCCGGCAAACTGGAATGGATCGGCCTGCGCCCGGCACGCCGGGAACCCATGCAAAGCTGCAACGCCGTGCAGGCACTGGCCGGACTGGGCTTGGCCGGTGACCATCGTTGCCAGAAGACCCCCGGTTCAGCACGCCAGGTCACCTTGATCTCCAGGGAGTTTATCCAGCAGATCGCCCAGCATTGTGGTTATGAACAGATTGATCCCGCCCGTTTACGACGCAACCTGGTGATCAGTGGCATCAACCTTAATGCCCTGCGCTACCAACGTTTTCAATTGGGGGGAGCGATTTTCGAAGCCACTGCCCTGTGTCACCCCTGTAGCCGCATGGAGCAGGCACTGGGTCCCGGAGGGGTAGCGGCCATGCTCGGTTATGGCGGGTTATGCTGCAAAGTTTTACAGACGGGCCAGATCCAGTTGGGTGACGAACTCAGGGTGCTGACAGAAGACAGTTCACAAATGAGTCTGTTCAGCCCTCATCCTGATGCGCCCAATCTACGTAACAGATAAAAACTGCAGAGAGCACGGTTATGCATCATGCTGAATTACTGACTGAATTTATCCGCCAACATCCCCGGCTGACAGTATTAACCGGTGCCGGGATCAGTACTGACAGTGGTATACCTGCCTACCGAGATGAAGCCGGGGTCTGGCAACATAAGCCTCCGGTACAACATAAGGTGTTTATGCAGGATCATTACGCCCGACAACGCTATTGGGCGCGTAGCCTGATTGGCTGGCCAATGATCGATAAAGCCCAGCCCTCTGCGGCACACCGCGCCCTGACAACCTTGGAAAACATGGGGCATGTACAGCAAATCATCACCCAGAACGTCGATGGCTTACACCAGAAAGCGGGTAGCCAGCAGGTGCTAGACCTGCATG
The DNA here is from genome assembly GCF_048548695.2 of Pontibacter sp. JAM-7. Lineage (NCBI taxonomy): Bacteria > Pseudomonadati > Bacteroidota > Cytophagia > Cytophagales > Hymenobacteraceae > Pontibacter > Pontibacter sp. JAM-7. The sequence goes on along the minus strand of NZ_JBLYIF020000003.1, from coordinate 32,670 downwards.
GTCGTGCCGATGAAGTGGCCTGCATGAACTGCGGTCAACGTTATAGCCGCAATCAGGTACATCAACGTTCAGCCGAAGAAAACCCAGGGTTTTGTGGAGGCGCAGCCGACGTTCGACCGGATGGTGATGCCGATCTGGAGCGGGAGGATTTTGCCAATTTTCAGGTACCCGACTGCCATCAATGCGGCGGCATACTCAAGCCTGATGTGGTATTTTTTGGCGATAATGTACCCAAAGAAAAAGTCTTCAGCAGCCTGGATATAATGAAAAAAAGTGATGGCTTACTTACCATAGGAACCTCTTTAATGGTGTATTCCGGCTACCGCTACTGCCTGCGGGCGCGGGATTGTCAGCTACCCATTGCCGCCCTTACCCTGGGTATTACCCGGGCCGATCACCTGCTGCAACTGAAACTGGATGCGCCCATTTCAGAAACCCTGGATACCGCTGTGGCATATCTGCAGACAAGCTGAAATCATTGCAGCTCGGAGCGGTTGATCAGTTCATGCTGCATCGCCACCCGCAGCAGTTCGATATCAGACTGCACATTGAGCTTGCGCTTGATGATGTAGTGACAGTTAGCCACGGTCTTGGCACTGATATGCAGGGTTTCAGCGATGTCCGTTTTGCTTTTTCCCTCAACCAGCATCCGCAGGATTTCAAACTCCCGGGCGGTAAGCTCAGCCAACAGTCCCTTGTCACCGCCCAGACGTTCCAGCGCCAGCGCATGGGACATGTCATCACTCAGGGCAATCTTGCCCTGCATCACCTCTGCCACCGCTTTAAGTAGCACCTCCGGCTCGCTGCTTTTGGTGACATAACCTCGCGCTCCGGCTTCAATCGCTTTCATCGCCATGGCCGGATTCTGATGCATGCTGAAGATCAGCACTCTGGCCGCCGGATCAAACTGCCGAATCTGAATTAATGTCGCCAGACCACCTTTGCCTGGCAGGGACAGGTCCAATACCACCAGATCCGGTTGTTGCGTCCGATACAGGGCATAAGCCTGTTCGCCACTGGCCGCCTCGGCAACGAGCTCCAGATTGGCCTGTCGATTGAGTAGAGAGCGATACCCTTCACGCACAATGGCATGATCGTCCACCAGCAGGATACGTACCTTATTCATGCCAGTTTCCCTTCACTAAATGGCGGTAGCTCAATGTGCACCGATAATCCATCCCCCGGCGCATTGGTCATATTAAGTTCCCCTCCCAGGGCGCTGACACGTTCCCGAATACCCAGTAAACCATGCCCAGGCCTATCGACAAATTCGGTACTGAGGCCCTGGCCGTTATCCCGAATCAACAGGCTAACGGCACTGCCAGGGCCAGAACCACACACCAGTGTCACTTCTGCCTCGCTGGCTCCAGAATGCCGACTGATATTGGTCAGGCACTCCTGCACAATCCGCAACAGGTTAACCGCTACCGAGGCTGCCAACTGGTCCGGTTCCCCTTGCAGGGAAAGCTTCCAGCTTATCGCCTGGTGCTTGTTATTCCACTCCCGGACCAGCCCCCGCAAGCTTTCTGCCAGCCCCAGCTGATCGAGATCGGCCGGGCGCAACCGCAGTAACAGCCCTTTCACCAGATCCATCATATGCCGGCTGATCCGGGTGATCTGATCGGCCGGTTCAGACAACTGAGGATCGGTATGCAACGCTTCCGTCGACATCGCACTGGCCACGGCGCTCAGTCCCGCCAGTGATTGACCCAGCTCATCATGCAGCTCACGACAAAGATAACGCCTCTCCTCTTCCTGCAGATTCACCAGCTTCAACGCCAGGGCTTTACGCTCTTCCAAAGTCGCCTGCAGGTTTTCCGCCAAGCCGTTAATGGCAACACCGGTTTCCTGCCATTCAGTAATAGGAAAGGCCGGCACCCGTACCGACAGATCATCCTGCACCATCTGCCGCAGGCAGGCCTGGGTGATGCGTACCGGGCGCAACACCCAATGCAAAGCGATATAGAGCAGAATACAGAGTGTGAGCACAATAACGCAGGCCAGCTCCATCAAGTTACTCAGGGTATTCCAGGCACGTCCAACCTCAACCACCTCACTGGAAGATACTTCCACCAGCCCCTGCACCTGTCCTTTGTATCCCACATCCAGGCGCACCGGCTGAGCCGGGCTGAACAAGCTCAGATACAAGCTATCAAACCAGTCTGGCCAACGCTCTTCCGTCACGTCGCCCAGACACAGGCTGCGCAGCACTTCAATGTCCCGGTTGAGGTAGGTGACACACAAGCCAACATGGTTGGTGGATTTTTGCCAAAGATGGAAATCGGGGAAGTGTTTTAGAAATTCAAACTGGTTATCAATACGGTACAGCTGCAACTCCAGCTGTTGTTTGGCTACTTGTGCCGCCATCTCGGTGCGGGCGCGGGATGACTGATCCGACTGATGCAGTATAAACCCTGCTGACAATAGCAAGGCTACGCTGCCCGACAGCACCACCATCAGCATCAATAACAAATTCAGTCGCACTGTGGGCATAGACTCCATCCATCATACCAACCTGAAGCTGTATTTTAGGAACCCGGCAGGCACATGAACAGCCAGCCACAGGATTCGGGCAATTTGCCCGGTTACGTCGGTCTTTTTTCAGCTTACACTGAAACTGAGGTTGATTACTGTTTAGGTGCGTTCAAGCCAACATCACAAGGAGAGTTACCATGCACGCACAACCACTGTCAGCAGTCATCCCCTGGCAACATCTGGACGGGCTGGAGCATCTGGCCTTCAAAATTCTGCATATCGATGATGACCAACAACGTGCTGAAGTACTGTTTCAGTTCGAGGCACACCAGCCCATCATACTGCACCGCCACCGGGCACTGAATAAAACCCTGGTGTTAGAAGGACAACATATTATCTACCGCCCGGACGGCGAGATTGAAGAGGTTAGACCTACCGGGCAGTACACCGTTATCGAACCCAGTGAAGAGCCGCATTCGGAAAGCGGGGGTAACGGTGGTGCCATCGTGTTATTCAGTATTTTTGATAACGGCGGCCTGCCACTATATGAGTTGCTGGACGACCAGCAGAACATCGTGGCAAGCCTGAGCATGACGGATTTGGTGGCATTACGTCAGCCAGACGGCTGAGATGCTCCAACCGATATAAGATCACGTAACAATAACAAACAGGCGGGAGTCATTATGAAATTCTTTACCGGTACCCTGCTCAGCCTAATGCTGCTGAGCAGCACCAGCCATGCAGAGCCATCTCAAGCCGACTGGTCGATCTATGGTAATGGCTTACACAACCAGCGCTTCAGTACACTTGAGCAGATCAACCGCAGCAATGTACAGGCACTGACCCTGGCCTGGCGTTATGAGACCGGCATTAAGGCTTCATTTCAGACCAGCCCTATTGTGCTGCAGGGCGTAATGTATTTCAGTACCCCGTTTAACCATGTGGTCGCGCTGGATGCAGTCACCGGCAAACAACTATGGCGCTATGAACACCCACTGAAAAGCAAAAAAAGCTGCTGTGGACCCGCGAACCGTGGGGTAGCGGTGGCACAGGGTAAGGTATTCCAGGCCACCATTGATGGTCACCTGATCGCACTGGATCAAACCAGCGGCACACTACTCTGGGATATTCAGGTCGGCGACCTGAGCCTGTCGACTCAGGAAACACTGGGCAGCCTGCTGCAGGGTGCGAGCCTAGGCCAGAATACCAAAGTCATTGGTGGCACCAGCCACAGCTTCAATATGGCGCCACAGGTATTTGACGACAAAGTGATTATCGGCAGTACCGGCGCAGGTTACGGTTTACACCTGGATACTGACCAGGGGCTCAAGGTGGTAGGGCTAGGCGATGGCCGCACCGGTTTACGCGGCTTCCTGGCAGCATTTGATGTCAATAACGGCAAAGAGCTGTGGCGCTGGTACAGCGTCTCCGGTGAAACCTGGGTTGGCGACTGGGCCGAAACCACCACCGATGGTACGCCACTGCACCGAGACATTGCCAAAGAGCAAGCCAGCGGCGAACGCTTTAAAGACAGTTGGAAACTCGGTGGCGGCTCTATCTGGACCACCCCTGCGGTTGACCCGGACAGCGGCTGGCTGTTTGTCGGCACCGGCAACCCGGCACCGAATATGGATGATTCCACCCGCCCCGGCGATAACCTGCACACCTCCAGCCTAGTGGCCATCGACAGTAAAACCGGCCAGATGCAATGGGCTTTCCAGCAGGTGCCCCATGACCGCTGGGGCTATGACGTTTCCAGCCCACCAGTACTGTTTGATCTGGAGCAGAACGGCGAAACCATCAGAGCGGTGGGGCAGGCCGGTAAAACCGGTTGGTTTTATGTCCTGAATCGGGCAACCGGCGAACTGCTGTTCAAGTCTGAACCCTTTGTACCACAGCAGAACCTGTTTGCTGATCCGACAGAAACCGGCGTGACCGTAGCGCCCGGCATTGCTGGCGGCAGTAACTGGTCTCCGGTCGCCGTGAATAACCGGGCCAAGACTGCTTTCGTCGCTGGGGTGCATCGCCCCGCCACCTATTTTCGCAAGCCGTTAAAACTGGATGCCGACTTGCCCTGGCAGACCTATACCTATTTTGAATTCCCGGACAAAGACGTGTTTGGCACCCTGACCGCCATCAATCTCGACAACGGCAAAATCCGTTGGCAACAAAAAACCCGTCAACCCATGCTAGGCGGGGTACTGGCCACTGCCGGAGGGCTGGTATTCAGCGGTGAAGGTGATGGCGAATTTTTTGCCATGGATGCAAACAACGGCCAGAAACTGTGGAGTTATCACGCGCCTTACGGAGTCAACGCACCGGCCATCACCTATACCGTCGACGGTAAACAGTACATTGCTGTCGCTGCCGGGGGGAATAAACTGGCAGGATATGCCACTGGCGACCAGGTACTGGTGTTCGCATTGCCGGATAAACCCTGAACAATCAACCTGCTACTTGGGTAGCAAATTACCCCTCCGACCTTTTACCTGGCGGATGGTTGTAGTATCAACGTAATGGTTAGCCTAACAAGAGAAGACACTGTGTATCTGCCAATCGCCTATAAAACCATGCTCTACTGGCTGTTAATGGCTGGGGTGATGCTGTTTGGCATCTACATCAGCTGGGATCTGCAAGTACTGCAGACTATTCTCCAACAGGACAAAACCCGCATCAGTCTACTGATAATACTGATGCTGCTGGTGATGTCGGTACACTGCGCCAGACGCAGCTATTTCCTGGCACGGCAGTTCTTGATGTTTGACCATTTCCACCAGCAATTTAAGCGCGGCACACACCCCGGCATCAGCCAACCCTATAGTGAGGGCCGCTCACTGTCCCAGGATTACTTTGCCGGTTTGCTGAAAAGTCATAGCGCCAATCATGAAAACGAAAATGCGCTACTGGCCGAACTGCTGGCCGAAGGCGCTCGTGGCTCTCATCAGGTGGGCTGGTTTATCACTGGCCTGATGGTGAAGTTAGGCCTGCTGGGTACCGTGGTGGGGTTTGTCATCATGCTGAGTTCGATCTCGGGATTAGAGAATCTGGACCTGTCAGACATCAAGCAACTTATGCAGCAGATGACTCAGGGCATGGGGATTGCCATGAATACCACAATGACCGGCCTGGTATGTAGCATGTTGCTGGGCGCACAGTATCTGTTGTTGGATCGCATGGCTGATCGCTTAATTGCCGAAACCGTCAATCTGGGACACCGGTTTGGCGATCAACGTGCGGCAAACGGTTAAGTATTATGGCTCTGTTCAATCACAAACGTGATTACGATATCGACCCGTTTACGGACTTGCTGTTTAACGCGCTGCTAACCTTCACCTTCCTGTTCCTGGTGGCGCTGCTGCTGCTTAATCCGCCGGCGAAATCAGGCATTATCGACCCCAAGGCCGAGTTTCTGATTACCGTCAGTTGGCCCGACAGTAACCCGAATGATATCGATGTCTGGGCTCAGGGCCCGGATAATAGCCAGGTCTGGTATATGCGCACCCAACAGGGGCTGATGCATCTGGATCGGGATGACCGTGGCATGGCCAATGACACCCAGGTGATTGATGGCCGCGAGATCATCAACCCACTGAATCAGGAAGTACTCACCATCCGTGGCAGGCCGCCGGGTGAGTACATAGTGAACCTGCATTATTTCAAAAGCGAAGATCAGCTAGAGGTGCCGGTCACTGTCTATCTGGCAGAGGTCAATCCAACGATGAAGGTGCTTAATTACACCACCACGACCCTTCGCAAGGAAGGCGATGAAATGACCGCATTGCGCTTTACCATCACCCCTCGCGGTGAGGTAGTGAATATCAATCAGCTGCAAAAAAGCATTATCGAGGCGAATGACCAATGAATGAGGTGTTACTCGGCCTGACTCTGGCCTATGTGTTTCTGACCGCCGTACTGTTGCTGGCCGTAATCTCTGGCCGGCTGCACTGGATTTTCAAACTGACCCTGTTGCTGTTAGCTATCGGTTTTTACTGGATCAGCTATCAGGGCTGGAAGCAGGCACAGGGCTGGCCCACCGATGCCGTGGTACCGGAACAGTTCCTGATGCATTACGCGGTCGTGGAAGAGCCCGATAAGGAGAAAGGTAGAGAGGGTGGCATTTTCCTCTGGCTGACAGACCTTAAAGGCCACCAATTGGCCGTAGAGCCACGCGCCTACCGCATCCCTTATGACCAGAAGACACACACTAATATCCAGCTCGCCATGAAAGATATCCGCAACGGCAGTGTGCAGCTGGGACAGCGTTCGCCAAAACCAGAGGACCCGGTCAGTGTTGAAAATAAAAAAGCGTTTGGCGAGAAAAAATATCTGCTGGAGTTTTCCGACCTGCCTGACCCGGCACTGCCGGAGAAATAAGCATGCGTAACTTTACCCTGCTGGCCTTAACGGCACTGACACTGAGCGGCTGCGATGCGGATATCCCGGCCACCGATTACTTCCCCCTACACGCAGGCGTGCGCTGGGAATATAAGGTAACAGAGAATCTGACTGATCGGGTTAACGAACGCCGTTTCAGCATCGAAAATCGCGGCACTGCTCAGCTAAAGGGACGTTATGCTGACGAACCGGTCAGTATCCGTCATACCAGTGACGGCACTGACTACTACATTTTGCAGGATGATACCGGCAGTTACCGTATTGCCCGGCGCACCATGATTGAATACGACCCCCGCTATGAAGAAGAGGAAGTACGTATATTGCCAAACTATAAGGACCTTGATCTGGGCCGTAACTGGTCAGCTGTCACCCGTCCCTATGCCCTGCACAGCCTACCCTCTTACGCCGTCGAAGAACCGGGTGGCAAAATGGTCAATATGGAATTTGAAATCACTGCCCTGGATGACACGGTCACCGTACCTGCTGGAACGTTTGCAGGCTGTATCCGGGTGGTAGGCAAAGCCAAGATCAACCTCTACGCTGATCCGAAGATTGGCTATCAGGATGTAAAGCTGACACAAACAGAATGGTATGCTCCGGGAGTTGGCCTGGTAAAACTGGTTAGGGATGAACCGCTGGATCTGGATATTTTTAAAGGCGGGACAATCTCATTTGAATTAGTGTCGTTTGACCCCTGACGGGGTCAACGTATCTGTCAGGCGGGCACTGCCAGTTCAAAATCCTGTTCACTAATATGCTGCTGCATCACACTGCGCGCGGCACAGGCACACTTACCACAGGTACCGGCCACGTCCAGTGACTGATTCAGATCGCGCAAGCTGCGCGCCCCTTGATCAACCGCTTCTTTCACCTGACTGTCTGTGACATTGTTGCAAATACAGATATACATAAATCATGAACCAACAAGCTGCTTATTTAATACAAATGATAATACTTATCATTTGCTTTCATTTCAACACTAAGTTAACGTCTTTTCTGTAGAATTTTTCATGGATAAATCAGATGCCAACGCAGCTTTCATTTTGCTAGGCTGTTCTGAACCAACAGACTGACCTAGCAACGACAATATAAACTAAACTTTATTACTGCTTAGACACCACAGTTGCAAACGACAAGGAACTTCCTATGCAAGGTGATAAACAGGTCATCACATTATTGAACAAAGTACTTTCCAGTGAACTGACCTCCATCAATCAATACTTTCTTCATGCCCGCATGTTCAAAAACTGGGGGCTGAATGAACTGAATGAAAAAGCCTACAAAAAGTCGATCAAGGACATGAAACAAGCCGATAAGCTGATAGAGCGCATCCTGTTTCTTGAAGGTTTACCTAACCTGCAGCACTTGGAACGACTGCGCATTGGTGAACACACCGAAGAAATGCTGCAGTGTGACCTGGAATACCAGCTGGACGAACGTTCCCTCCTACGTGATGCCATCGCCGGTTGCGAGCTCGCCAGTGATTACGTCAGCCGTGATCTTCTGGAAGATATTCTGGAGTATGAAGAGGAGCATATTGACTGGCTGGAGACTCAGCAGTACCTGATTCAGCATACCGGTATGGAAAACTATCTGCAGTCGAATATCTGAGGACCGAACAATGAAAGGCAACAGCCGGGTAATCAATGCCCTGAACGACCTGCTGGCGATGGAGCTGGCTGCTATGGATCAGTACTTTATCCACTCACGGATGTACGAAGACTGGGGACTGACCAAACTCTACGAACGCATTGACCATGAGTTCGATGACGAAAAAGGTCATGCGGCTGCCTTGATCGAACGGATGCTACTACTGGAAGGCACCCCGGACATGACCAAGCGTACCGGTTTCAAGGTGGGCAAGGATGTACCTGAAATGCTGACCAACGACCTGCAGCTGGAATATGATGTGGGCGATGCCCTCAAAGCATCGATCAAGATCTGTGAAGAGGAGCAGGATTACCAAACCCGTGAGATCCTGGAAAAGCTGCTGGCCGATACCGAAGAGGATCATGCTTACTGGCTGGAGCAGCAGCTGGGACTGATCAAACGTATCGGTATTCAAAATTACCTGCAATCCCAGCTATGAGCCATTGAGTACGCATAAAAAAACCGCCATTTGGCGGTTTTTTTTATCAGCGTTGAGGCTTAGCTCACTGCTTCATCTTCTTCCATATCCTTCATGGACAGTTTGATACGGCCACGCTGGTCAACATCCAGCACTTTAACCTTAACCATCTGTTCCATCTGGATATAGTCGGTCACTTTCTCGACACGCTTGTTGTCGATCTGCGAGATGTGTACCAGACCATCTTTACCCGGCAGGATGTTTACAAACGCACCGAAGTCTTCAATACGTACTACCTTGCCTTCGTAGATCTTGCCGACTTCTGCTTCAGCAGTGATCGCCAGAATCTTATCGCTTGCCAGTTTGGCCGCACTGCGATCTTCCGCATAGATACGAACGGTACCGTCTTCTTCGATATCGATAGAAGCACCGGTCTCTTCGGTCAGGCCACGAATAGTCGCGCCACCTTTACCGATCACATCACGGATTTTCTCAGGGTTGATCTTAATCTGAGTCATGGCTGGTGCATTGTCCGGCAGTTCAGGACGGGCATAACCAATAACCTTAGCCATCTCTTTCAGAATGTGGGTACGGGCATCAAATGCCTGTTCCAGCGCGATATCCATAATCTCTTCGGTAATACCGGTGATCTTGATATCCATCTGCAGAGCGGTGATACCGTGTTCAGTACCCGCAACTTTGAAGTCCATATCACCCAGGTGATCTTCATCACCCAGGATATCGGTCAGTACCGCAAAACGCTCACCTTCTTTGACCAGGCCCATAGCAATACCAGCTACCGGTGCTTTCAGTGGAACACCCGCATCCATCATGGACAGGGACGCGCCGCAGACAGAAGCCATAGAGCTGGAACCGTTGGATTCAGTAATCTCGGAAACGATACGGATGGTGTATGGGAACTCTTCCTGAGTCGGCAATACCGCTGCAACACCACGGCGCGCTAGGCGGCCATGACCGATTTCACGACGACCAGCACCCATCATGCGACCACACTCACCCACAGAATATGGAGGGAAGTTGTAGTGCAGCATAAACGGATCTTTACGCTCACCTTCAATCGCATCAATGATCTGCTGATCACGTGCAGTACCCAGCGTACAGGTAACAATAGACTGGGTTTCACCACGGGTGAACAATGAAGAACCGTGGGTGCCTTTCAAGACGTCAATTTCAACTTCGATTGGACGAACAGTTTTCGTGTCACGGCCATCGATACGCGGCTGACCATCCAGAATACGACCACGCACCACTTCTTTTTCCAGTGACTTGAAGATACCTTCAACATCACCTGCATCCGGCGCACCTTCTTCACCCGTTGCGATCTCAGCCAACGCTTTGCTGCGCAGTTCTGCTACTGCTGCCTGGCGCTGCATTTTATCAGCCACCTGGTAAGCATCAGACAGGCCTGCAGCGACAACGCCACGTACCTGCTCGATCAGGCTTTCATTTTTCTCGGCCAGCTGCCAATCCCAAGCAGGTTTGCCTGCTTCTGCCTTCAGTTCATTGATAGCATTGATGGCAACTTGCATCTCCTGGTGTGCAAACAGTACGGCACCCAGCATTTCATCTTCAGACAGTTCTTTGGCTTCAGACTCAACCATCAGCACGGCATCCGCAGTACCCGCAACCACCATGTCCAGCTCAGAAGTCTGCAGCTGTTCGAAAGATGGGTTCAGCAGGTAGCCATCAGCTTCGGTGAAGCCAACACGGGCAGCACCGATTGGGCCCATGAATGGAATACCGGAAATCGCCAGTGCAGCAGAAGTACCCAGCATAGCCGCCATATCAGGATCGTTTTTCTTGTCCGCGGAAACCACGGTACACACCACCTGAACTTCGTTCATGTAACCTTTCGGGAACAGTGGACGAATCGGACGGTCGATCAGACGGGAGGTCAGTGTTTCTTTCTCGGAAGGACGGGCTTCACGCTTGAAGAAACCACCAGGAATACGGCCAACTGCATAGTATTTTTCCTGGTAATGCACGGACAACGGGAAGAAGTCCTGTCCAGCTCTGGCTTCTTTAGCGCCTACCACAGTACACAATACCTGGTTGCCGCCCATTGTTACCATGACAGAACCGGTTGCCTGACGGGCAACACGACCAGTTTCCAGGGTGACTTCCTGGTTACCGAACATGAAGGTTTTTTGCTTAATATCAAACACAGTAATTACCTTAGTTTGGGTTAGCGGATGCTACTTGCAGATACCCATCATGCTCTGAGACTTGCCTGTACTCAGCTGCACTCTGCACAGAAAATGCAGGTGAGTACGGGCGAGATGAACAGGTGATCTGTGCAGTACCCTAAATAAAACCGGGGCCATACATTGTATGGCCCCAGAAGCTTTACACGACTCTGTTAGCGACGCAGACCCAGACGCTTGATCAGTTCCAGGTAGCGGTCAGCATCTTTACGCTTCAAGTAATCCAGCAGCTTACGACGCTGGTTTACCATGCGGATCAGACCACGACGGGAGTGATGATCGTGCTTGTTCGACTGAAAGTGACCCTGCAGGCCGTCAATGTTAGCTGACAGCAGCGCAACCTGTACTTCAGGAGAACCGGTATCACCTTCGCCGCGCGCGAAGTCTTTTACGATTTCTGCTTTTTTCTCAACAGACAATGCCATGTTGTATTTCCTCTTAAATATGCACACGGTGGCCACGCCAACCGCTGGATTAAAGACACGATGTACCGAGCATATTTCCAGTACAACGTCACAGCCCGGTAAACCAGGATGTTAGTTAGGATCAGCTACGCTGATCAGTCGCTGAGGCTTTAACTGCCCCTGCTCCACCGCAGCCACCCCAATAAAGCGGCCATCAGCGGCAAATAATCTTACTTGTGTCAGCTCAGGCAGCGTATCGCAGGGTAATGCTCGCCCATGCAACATCAGCTGAGTCTGCTCTGCATCAAGCTGAAAAGCATCAAATTCTGACACCGCAGCCCAAGGCGGCAATAATAGCGCATCCAGGGTATTTTGTATGCTTTCTGCCTCGGTTTCGGGATCAAAATCGGCGATTTTTTCTGCAATTTCTGCCAATGTCAGCATCTGTTCCGCCCGGTAACTTCCGACATCCAACCGGTGCAAACGGGTCACATGAGCACCACAGCCCAGCAGCAAGCCCAGGTCTTCGACAATTGAGCGGATATAGGTGCCTTTAGAACAGTGCACTTCCAGGTCCAGTTCATCGCCGCGAAAGCCCGTCAAACGGATTGAATGAATCGTCACCCGGCGTGGTTTGACCTCAACCTGAATACCTTTTCGCGCCAGTTTATATAGCGGCTGGCCCTGAAACTTCAGGGCAGAAAACATCGAAGGTACTTGCTCAATTTCACCGCTGAAGTGATTTTGCAGCAGCGTTTCTATGCGCTCTGCGGTCAGGTCGACCGGCACCGGTTTTTCCTCAACCACCACACCATCTGCATCACTGCTATCGGTACGGATACCCAACTTGGCAGTGGTCTGATAGCACTTATCAGCATCCAGCAGATATTGGGAAAATTTAGTCGCTTCGCCCAGACAGATAGGCAGCATACCCGTGGCCAGAGGATCCAGCGCCCCCGTATGCCCGGCTTTAGCAGCCTGATAAAGACGTTTTACCTGCTGTAGCGCAGCATTGGAAGAGAGGCCGCCGGCTTTGTGTAATAGCAAGACGCCATCCACCGCACGACCACGACGTTTGCGATTTGACGCCAAGGATTACTCCTCGTCTGCGTCTTGCGCAGCGTTTTCCTGACGCACAGCCTTTTCAATCAGGCTATGCAGATGACGGCCACGTTCGATACTCTCATCGAAGTGGAAGCGTAGCTGTGGTAACACCCGCAGCTTAATGGCATGCGCCAATTCACTACGCAGAAAACCCGCAGCGTTGCCCAGCACTTTCAGTGCAACGGCAACCGCTTCGGCTTCATCCTGATCCCCTTTCGGCAGCACGGTAATGTAGACGTCAGCAAAGCCAAGGTCTTTACTGACCTTGACGTGGCTGACAGTGACCATGCCCAGACGGGGGTCTTTGATCTGGAACTGAATCAGCAGTGCCAGCTCACGTTGGAGCTGGTCGCCAATCCGATGGGTACGGCTATAATCTCGCGCCATATAGGTTCTGCTATACCTTACAGAGTACGTTGTACTTCGATGGTGTCGTAAACCTCAATCTGGTCACCGACTTTAACATCGTTGTAGTTTTTCACGCCGATACCACATTCCATACCCTGACGTACTTCGTTAACAGCATCTTTAAAGCGACGCAGAGATTCCAGCTCGCCTTCATAGATAACGACATTGTCACGCAGTACACGGATACGCTTATTGCGGTATACGGTGCCCTCAATCACCATGCAGCCAGCCACCTGACCAAGCTTCGGTGAACGGAACACATCACGCACTTCGGCAGTACCGACAATCTCTTCTTTGTACTCAGGTGAAAGCAGACCGCCCATCGCCTGTCGTACATCATCAATGATGTCGTAGATAACGCTGTAGTAACGCAGCTCGATACCTTCGCGTTCAACAACCGCTCGGGCCTGAGCATCGGCACGCACGTTAAAGCCGATAACAATGGCAGAAGACGCCAGCGCCAGGTTGGCATCAGTTTCCGCAATACCACCTACGCCACTGGAAACAATGTTCACCTTCACTTCGTCGGTAGACAGGTCTTCCAGCGCCTGGCTCAGTGCTTCCAAGGAGCCACGTACGTCGGCTTTCAACACGATATTCAACGACTTAACGTCACCTGCCTGCATATTAGCAAACAGATTTTCCAGCTTGGCTTTCTGCTGACGAGCCAGTTTCACATCACGGTATTTACCCTGACGGAACAACGCCACTTCACGCGCTTTCTTCTCGTTCAGGACCATAGTGAATTCATCACCGGCACCCGGCGTGCCATCCAGGCCCTGGATTTCTACAGGGATGGAGGGGCCCGCTTCCTCTACCGGTTTACCATTTTCGTCCAACATGGCACGTACACGGCCGTAATGCAGACCCGCCAGCACAATATCACCCTTACGCAGGGTACCGTTCTGAACCAGCACGGTGGCAACAGGACCACGACCTTTATCCAGTCGAGATTCCACTACAACACCCTGAGCCGGTGCTTCCGGCACTGCCGTCAGCTCCAGAATTTCAGCCTGCAGCAGGATCGCATCCAGCAAATTATCAATGCCATCACCCGTTTTAGCGGAGACATTCACAAACTGCACGTCGCCACCCCAGTCTTCCGGAATCACTTCGCGCTGTGCCAGTTCGTTTTTGACCCGATCCGGATCAGCTTGTTCTTTATCTATTTTATTGACCGCAACCACCAACGGTACACCAGCAGCCTTAGCATGCTGCACCGCTTCTTCAGTCTGCGGCATAACACCATCATCAGCGGCCACAACCAGAATAACGATATCGGTCAGTTTGGCACCACGTGCACGCATGGCGGTAAACGCCGCATGGCCCGGAGTATCCAGGAAGGTCACCATGCCATTATCGGTTTCTACATGGTACGCACCAATGTGCTGGGTAATACCACCTGACTCACCAGAAGCAACACGGGTAGACCTGATGTAATCAAGCAGGGATGTTTTACCATGGTCAACGTGACCCATTACGGTAACAACCGGGGCACGGGAAGCATTATCACCCTGCAAGTGCTGGATACTTTCCAGTAATGCTTCTTCCACAGCATTTTCCTGCAGTGGAACCGGCTTGTGCCCCATCTCTTCAACCACCAGTACCGCGGTATCCTGATCAATCACCTGGTTGATGGTCGCCATGGCACCCATGTTGAACATCACCTTGATGACTTCTGCCGCCTTGATGTTCATCTTCTTAGACAATTCAGCGACGGTAATGCTCTCAGGAATACTGACATCCATCACCTGAGGAGCGGTTGGCTCTTTAAAGCCATGTTGGTTCGGTTTGTTAGAAACCGGTTTACCTTTTTTGTCACGTACTCGGCTCAGCTTACCGCCGCGACGGCTGCCTCGTTTGTCATCATCAAAACGGGAGCGGCCCTCTTCACGTTTTTTACTCTTGCCACGACCGCCTGTTTCTTTCTTTTTGTCTTCGGTCCAGCCGGGCTTCTTCGCGCGATCGGGTTCAGCAGCGGGTTTTTCTGGGGACTGTTTCTTGTTGGCTGCTTCTGCTGCTTCACGGACGGCGGCTTCAGCATCCGCCTTAGCTTTCGCTTCAGCGTCTGCCTTCGCTTTCGCTTCAGCTTCTTCTTTAGCCTTGGCTTCGGCGTTTTCACGCTCAATGCGCGCCTGCTCTTCTTCCTGGCGCAGACGATCAGCTTCAACCTGCTGCTGATCAACCATGGCTTCTTCTACTGCCGGGTCGGCTGGCTGTTCGCCATCGATTTCTGAGCGTTTCACGTAGGTACGCTTCTTACGCACTTCTACATTGACGGTTTTCTTCTTACCGGATGAACCTGCCACCTTCAATTGAGAGGTGGTTTTACGCTTCAGCGTGATTTTCTTGGGCTCACCCGCTTCTGCTGATTCACCATGACTTCTTTTCAGGTGATTAAGCAGGGATTGGCGTTCCGCCTCGGAAACCGCTGAGGACTCGCTTTTGCCATTAATTCCGGCTTCAAGCATCTGCTCCTGCAAACGCTCAACGGAAACACCTACCATATCGGCAAGCTGCTTGACTGTGACTTCTGCCATAAGGAGGCTCCTCGTCCGTTATTCGTTACTCTGCTGCAAACCAAGGCGCACGCGCAGTCATAATCAGACTGGCAGCACGTTCTTCTTCAATACCTTCGATGTCCAGAAGGTCATCAACAGACTGTTCAGCCAGGTCTTCCATAGTAACAATACCCTGGGCTGCCAGCAGGAATGCCAGATGGCGGTCCATACCGTCCATCTGCAGCAGATCGTCGGCCGGTTCGGCCTGATCGAGTTTTTCTTCATTAGCGATGGCCAGCGTCAGCAGAGCGTCTTTGGCACGCTTACGCAGTTCTTCAACGATATTTTCATCAAAGCCATCGATTTCCAGCATCTCTTCAACCGGAACATATGCAACTTCTTCCAGGGTGGTAAAACCTTCCTCTACCAGTACCTGGGCAACGTCTTCATCAACATCCAGATGTTCTATGAACTGGTCGATAACTGAACCGACTTCTGACTGATGCTTTTCATCAGCTTCAACTTCGGTCATTACGTTCAATGTCCAACCACTCAGTTCAGAGGCCAGACGAACATTCTGGCCATTACGGCCAATCGCCATTGCCAGTGCTTCTTCTGCCACCGCAACGTCCATAGAATGCGTTTCTTCATCAACGATGATGGAAGCAACTTCAGCCGGCGCCATGGCATTAATAACCAACTGCGCAGGGTTGTCGTCCCACAAAACGATATCAACACGTTCGCCGCTTAGCTCATTGGACACAGCCTGCACCCGACTACCGCGCATGCCGACACAAGCACCCACGGGGTCAATCCGGCCATCATTCGTTTTCACGGCAATTTTGGCACGGGAGCCTGTGTCACGAGCAGCCGCACGGATCTCAATCACTTCTTCAGAAATTTCCGGCACTTCAATGCGGAAAAGTTCTATCAGCATTTCGTTACAGGCACGGCTCAACACCAACTGAGGACCACGACCTTCAGCACGTACTTCCAACAGCACAGCACGTACCCGGTCGCCCATGCGGAAGGTCTCACGCTGAATCAACTGATCCCGCGGCAGCAGCGCTTCGGCATTGTTACCCAGATCAACAATAATATTGTCGCGGGTTACCTTTTTTACCGTACCGGAGATCAACTCGCCCAAGCGGTCACGGTAAAGCTCAACCACCTTGGCGCGTTCAGCTTCACGTACTTTCTGCACGATGACCTGTTTCGCGGTCTGCGCAGCAATACGGCCAAATTTAACCGACTCCACCTGTTCTTCGTGGATATCACCCGGCTGCATTGAACTATCAATTTCCAGTGCTTCTTCCAGGGTCAACTCAGTACCCAGTGCCGGCACTTCCTCATTGCTCATTACCAGCCAGCGACGGTAGGTTTCATAATCCCCGGAGGTGCGATCAATCACGACCCGAATGTCAGCTTCTTCGTCGTAGCGTTTCTTAGTTGCTGTTGCCAACGCAACCTCGATAGCTTCGAAGATCACTTCTTTCGGAACGTCTTTTTCGTTAGATACGGCTTCCGCAACCAACAGAATCTCTTTGTTCATGCCTTTGCCTCGCAAAAAACCTCAATTCCGGTTAAGAGAACCGGGGAATAATGTTCGCACGATCGATATAGTCGATCGGCAGCATATACTCTTCGTCACCAACCACAACGAGGATTTCATCACCATCCACGCCGTTGAGAATACCTTTAAACTTACGCCGGCCTTCAAACGCCAGTCGCAAACGAATCTGCACCTGTTCTCCGGTATATTCAGCAAACTGCTCCAGCGTAAAGAGCGGTCGATCCATACCTGGGGATGACACTTCCAGGGTGTAGTTCCCGGCAATCGGATCTTCAACATCCAAAATACCGCTCACCTGATGACTAACACGGGCACAGTCATCAACTGTAATACCCGCATCCGAATCGATATAAATACGCAATGTGCTATGCCGCCCCTGTGAGAGAAATTCGACTCCCCAGAGCTGAAATTCCAGTGCTGTAATTGCCGGTTCGATTAGGGCCTGCAACTGACCGATCTTTGCTGACACAGCCGCTCCATTCACGCCTTGGGCGCGGTTAAACCAATAAAAAATGGGTCTAAGTGACCCATTCCTGTGCGCCACACCTGAGTACAGCGCGATACCTACGAAAAAGCCCCTAAACAGGGGCTTCTCCAAGAAAGAGGTTGGAAGCGGGGGCCGGATTTGAACCAACGACCTTCGGGTTATGAGCCCGACGAGCTACCAGACTGCTCCACCCCGCAACAAAAAAGCTGGCGCAAATTGTATATCTACACCGAACTTTTATCAACATAACCACAAGAAAACACTGTTAAATCCAGCATATTTTGCAGTTATGCAATTTGGTGCCCAAGGCCGGACTTGAACCGGCACGGCCTACGGCCACTACCCCCTCAAGATAGCGTGTCTACCAATTCCACCACTTGGGCTAAACTCATGCCTGTCAGTCTGCTTTTGGGATATCAGACTCGGGTGCTGCTGGCGCAGCAGGCACCTGGCTTTCTTCCAGCGCAGGAAGCTGTTCTTCCTGAACTGCTGCCGACGGAGCAGCGCTTTCAATCAGCTCCGCAGCTGGGATACCGGCATCATTCACCGCATCCGCTTGGTTTTTCGCATATACAGCAAGGATAAAACTGGTGGCAAAGATGCCGGCAGCAACAATCGCCGTCATGCGCGACATAAAGTTACCACTACCCGTACTACCAAATACTGTTTGTGATGCTCCCGCACCAAAAGAGGCACCGGCTTCAGCACCTTTGCCCTGCTGTAGCAGAATCAGGCCGATTACGGCCGCTGCCAGCAACACATGAATGATCAGAACTATCGTTTCCATATCAAACCGTCTGTTCTTCACCTGCCGCCTGGCAGATGGTGATAAATTCGTTTGCTTTCAGGGAGGCGCCACCAACAAGGCCACCATCCACATCTGGCTTGGCAAACAACTCTGCCGCATTACCGGCATTGACACTGCCGCCATACACAATGCGGCAACCTGCAGCGATACCCGAATCAGCTTCAGCCAATTGCGCCCGGATTGCCTGATGCACTTCTTGCGCCTGTTCTGCTGTCGCAGTTTTACCCGTACCAATCGCCCAGACCGGCTCATAAGCCACTACTGCATCTGCAAAATCTGCGATACCAGCATAACTCACAACCGCCTGTAGCTGACGCTGAATCACATCGAGCGTAGCGCCCTGCTCGCGTTCTTCCAAGGTTTCACCAACACACAGGATTGGTTTTACCCCAGCAGCCAGCGCGGCACTGAATTTCTCAGCAACCAACACGTCCGATTCGGCATACAACGCACGTCGTTCGGAGTGACCTACGATTACATACTGACAACCAAGGTCGACCAGCATTGCCGGTGACACTTCACCGGTATAGGCACCAGATGCATGTTGAGAAACATTCTGCGCACCCCAGGTGATATCAGTTGTTGCCAACCGAGATGCTACCTGAGCAAGATATATCGATGGAGGGCAGACAAGCACTTCAGAGTTACCAGCCTGACAGCCTGTAACCAGCCCATCCAGCAGTTGCTGAATTGACTCAGTAGTGCCATTCATTTTCCAATTTCCGGCAACTAGTGCTCTACGCATTGATACCCCCTCGCAAAGAGGCGCAAATAGTAACTGCGTTATCAGGAAGTTTCAAGCAGTTGCAGGGCTTTTTCCACATCAGCGGCCAACTGCTGGCACAGGCCAGAAACTTCTGTTTCATCCTCACCTTCTACCATCACCCGCACAACCGGTTCGGTGCCAGACGGCCGCAACAGCACGCGCCCTCTGCTACCCAACTGCTGCTCAGCTGCCGCCACGGCTTCATCAATCGCGGTCACACCAGACAGTTCAACTTTGGACTGCAGCCGCACATTGATCATTTTCTGTGGCAGCTTGGTCATGCCGCTGCGTAATTCCGCCAGAGTATTGCCGGTTTCACTCATACCCTTAAGCACCTGCAGGGCGGCGACAATGCCATCTCCCGTCGAGGTCAAATGGCG
This sequence comes from Pontibacter sp. JAM-7, assembly GCF_048548695.2. NCBI lineage: Bacteria > Pseudomonadati > Bacteroidota > Cytophagia > Cytophagales > Hymenobacteraceae > Pontibacter > Pontibacter sp. JAM-7. The sequence goes on along the minus strand of NZ_JBLYIF020000003.1, from coordinate 13,076 downwards.
ACAAACCAAGTGTCCCGAGCTTTCACCGCCCAGCTGCCACCCTTTATCTGTCAGGGCTTCCATGACATAACGGTCGCCTACCTTGGCACGAACAAACGGAATCTGCTCGCGCAATAAGGCCTGTTCAAGGCCGAAATTGGACATCAACGTGCCCACTACACCGCCCCGAAAAGAACCCTCACGGATCAATTGCGAAACAATGACATACAGCAGCTCATCACCGTCGACTTCTGCCCCCGTATGATCCACCATGATCACCCGATCACCGTCACCATCCAACGCAATACCCAGATCAGCCTCTTCAGCCAACACACGGCTTTGCAATAATGCCGTTGACGTCGCACCACAGGCTTCGTTGATATTGAGCCCATCCGGTGAGGACGCTATCTCGATAACCTGCGCACCCAGCTCACGGAGTACCGCCGGAGCCACGTGATAGGTCGCCCCATTCGCACAGTCCAGCACCAGCTTTAAACCTCTCAGGTTAATACCGCCAGCGGTGGCTTTGCAGAATTCGATATAGCGCCCTGCCGCATCGGTAATCCGTCGCGCCTTACCCAACTTGGCTGGGTCAACGGTAGTCATAGCAAGATCCAGCTGCGCTTCAATCGCATGCTCAATCTCATCTGGCAATTTAGTGCCCTGCGCAGAGAAAAACTTGATGCCATTATCATCAAATGGATTATGCGAAGCACTGATCACAATACCGGCATCAGCCCTGAACGTACGTGCCAAATACGCAACAGCCGGGGTTGGCATCGGCCCGGTTAGCAGTACATCAACCCCTGCAGCGGACAACCCTGCCTCAAGGGCGGATTCGAACATGTAGCCCGAAATGCGGGTATCCTTACCAATCAGGATCTTGCTCTGACCCTCTCGGGCAAAAACACGACCCGCGGCCCAGCCAAGCTTGAGCATAAAATCAGGCGTAACCGGGAACTGACCGACCTTACCGCGAATACCATCAGTGCCAAAATAACGCTTACTCATCCATTTTCCCCTATCTGCTCCCGCATCACCGCTTCGGCCATGCGCACTGCATCCATTGTAGCTGCCACATCATGTACTCTGATAATTCGAGCGCCTTTCATGACAGCCATCACCGCTGTTGCCACACTACCGATGATCCGTTGTTCAACCGGCTTATTTAATACCTGTCCAATCATGCTTTTCCGGGACGTACCGACCAGTAACGGCAAACCCAGACCATGCAGGCGCTCTAACTGATTTAACAACCGCAAGTTATGTTCGATTGTTTTACCAAAACCGAAACCCGGATCCAGCAGCAACCGGCTGCGGTCAATACCAGCCATTTCACAGCGCACAATCTGATCTAACAAAAATTGCTCTACGGCATCCAGCACATCCACATACTCAGGCTTATCCTGCATATCTTGCGGTGTACCCTGCATATGCATCAGGCACACCGGCAAGCCCGTTACCGCTGCAGCCTGCAACGCACCCGGCCGCTGCAATGCCCTGACATCATTGATCAATCCAGCGCCCGCCGCTGCCGCTGCGGTCATAACTTCCGGACTACTGGTATCCACCGAGATCACTACCTCCAACGAGGCAGCAATGCGTTCCACCATGGGGATCACCCGATCCAACTCTTCCTGAACCGATACCACTACAGCTCCCGGACGGGTAGATTCACCACCGATATCGACCAGCGAGGCACCTTCAGCCACCATTTTTTCAGCATGCGTTAATGCCTGATCCATCACGAGATCAGTAGCATGGAAAAACTGGCCACCATCAGAAAAAGAATCGGGGGTCACATTAAGAATGCCCATAACCTGTGGGCGATCGAGCTGCAATTGACGGGAGCCGCACAGCAGCGAGGAAGCAGTATTCATGCAGTCAACGGGCTTGAATTGGGCGTTAAAAGAAAGGCTGGCCATTAGGCCAGCCTGACAATCTTGACTAGATTAGTGCGCGGGACGGTCTGAAGCACCCTGCACATCATCTGCAGCAGGCTGTTCCGGCTCAGAAACCGGTTCTGCTTCGGCTTTCAATCCCTGGTCATCGCCTTTATCGCTGTCATCGTTCCAGCCCTGCGGATCAGATACCGGCTCACGCGCCATAAGCTGATCAATCTGGCTGCTGTCGATGGTTTCATATTTCATCAGCGCTTCAGCCATCGTTTCCAGAATATCCCGGTTATCTTCCAGTAACTGCTGGGCTTGAGCGTAGCAGTTGTCGATAATCTTGCGGGTTTCCGAATCAATACGACTATGGGTTTCCGGCGACAACTGCTTAGCACCCTGACCATAACCACGGTTAAACGGATCACTCTCTTCTTCGTCATACAGCAATGGACCCAGCTCATCGGTCAGGCCCCACTTGGCTACCATATTTCGAGCAAACGAGGTAGCACGCTGAATGTCATTCGAAGCCCCCGTGGTCACACCCTCTTTACCAAGGGTCAGCTCTTCAGCGATACGGCCACCGTAAAGCGAACAGATATTCGAAATAATCGACTGCCGACTATGGCTGTAACGATCTTCTTCCGGCAGGAACATGGTCACACCCAATGCTCGGCCACGGGGGATGATCGATACTTTGTATACCGGGTCATGCTCTGGCATCAAACGACCCACAATCGCATGACCGGCTTCATGATAAGCCGTATTCAACCGTTCTTTATAAGACATCACCATGGATTTTCGCTCAGCACCCATCATGATCTTATCTTTGGCTTTCTCAAACTGATCCATCGCCACCAGACGGCGGTTTTCACGGGCCGCAAACAGGGCAGCCTCGTTGACCAGGTTTGCCAGGTCGGCACCGGAAAATCCTGGTGTACCACGCGCAATCAGCTCTGGCTTCACATCATCACCCAGCGGCACCTTGCGCATATGCACTTTGAGAATCTGCTCACGTCCACGGATATCCGGCAAGCCGACATGCACTTGGCGGTCAAATCGACCCGGACGCAACAGCGCAGGGTCCAACACGTCCGGCCGGTTGGTTGCAGCTATCACTATGACGCCTTCGGTACCCTCGAAACCATCCATCTCAACCAGGAGCTGGTTAAGGGTCTGTTCGCGCTCATCATTACCCCCACCCATGCCAACACCACGATGACGGCCGACCGCATCAATCTCATCAATAAAGATGATGCAAGGCGCATTCTTTTTCGCCTGTTCAAACATGTCTCGCACACGGGAAGCACCCACACCAACAAACATCTCAACAAAGTCGGAGCCGGAAATACTGAAAAACGGTACTTTAGCTTCACCGGCAATCGCTTTTGCCAACAGGGTTTTACCGGTACCCGGACTGCCCGCCATCAGGACACCGCGCGGGATATGACCACCCAGGCGCTGAAATTTGCCAGGGTCACGTAGGAAGTCGACCAGTTCACGCACATCCTCTTTGGCTTCTTCAACACCCGCCACATCATCGAAGGTGGTTTTGATCTGGTCCTCAGACATCATCCGTGCTTTGGACTTACCAAAGGACATAGGGCCGCCCTTGCCACCGCCGCCCTGCATCTGGCGCATAAAAAACATAAATACCGCGATAATGACCAAGATCGGGAACGATGCAACCAGTAACTGGGTCCAGATGCTTTGCTGTTCCGGCTGCTTACCTTCAATGGTGACATTATGGTTGATAAGATCATCCACCAGTTTCGGATCCTGCAACGCAGGGCGAATGGTTTCAAAAGGCTCACCATCGGCGCGCTGGCCACGAATGACATAACCGTCAACAACGACCTTGCTGATCCGATCTGCCTGAACTTCAGTGACAAAATCGGAGTAACTGAGTCGCTGCGTGTCCGTGCTTTCATTGAAGTTGTTGAACACAGTCAGCAAAACCGCTGCGATCACCAGCCACAACACCAGATTCTTTGCCATGTCATTCAATTGAATACCCTCAAAAATATAAATTCCGTTGCCAATACAGCGGAAAAATCACCCGACAAAAACGGGATGCCTGCAAACTCAGGCGTATATGTACAGCTTAACCTTTAAAACCCTTTGCTAACAGATAGACTTCCCGGGAACGTGCCCTCGAAGCATCCGGTTTGCGGGTCATTACTTTGCTGAACGACTGTCTTAATTCAGCAAGGTATTGATCAAAGCCTTCTCCCTGAAACACCTTAGCCAGAAAGGTACCTCCAGGTTTTAAAACTTGACGCGCCATATCTAGCGCCAGCTCAACCAGATACATCGCTGCTGGCTGATCTATAGCGGACATACCACTCATATTGGGGGCCATATCCGAAATTACAAGATCTGCCGGCGCATCACCCAAGGCTAATAGTATTTGCTCTAATACTGCTTCTTCAGTGAAGTCCCCTTGAATGAACTCCACCCCAGCCATCGAATCCATCGGCAAAATATCCGACGCCACTACACGCCCCTTCTCGCCCACTTTTTCCGCGGCTATTTGTGACCATCCGCCCGGCGCAGCCCCCAGATCAACCACCGTCATACCTGAACGAAACAAATGATCTTTATCGTTCATTTCCAGCAGTTTAAAGCTGGCACGGGAACGATAGCCTTCCTGCTTTGATTTTTTGACGTAGTGATCGTCGAAATGTTCCTTCAACCAGCGTTCACTGCTAACTGATTTTGCCACGGCGGCCTCTCACATTTGATAATAGGATGAAAACTACTCAGCTTGCGCCAAGTCAGGTAGAATCGCGCCATTCCGCGCTACTAACGCGCCCGTAACTGAGGCACTATTTTAATATGAGCTTGAAGCCCGAGCAAAAGAAGCACTTTCGCACCATTGGCCATGGCCTGAATCCCATTGTAACCGTTGCCAGCAAAGGCCTGACCGAAGCCGTTCAGCTAGAAACCGATCGGGCGCTGGAAGATCATGAACTCATCAAAGTAAAGTTCGCCGTTGGCGACCGTACCGTGAAAAAAACCATGATCCGCGAGCTGTGCGATATTGTTGAAGCAGAATTGGTACAGGAGATCGGCAATATTGCCCTGATCTACCGCAAGGCCCTGAAGCCCAACCCCAAATTATCTAACCTGCAACGTGAATCCTAATAAAAAAACCGGCCTCAGAGCCGGTTTTTTTATTAGTGATTGCTAGCCTACTGACTCAGATATGCTCGACCGAATCGATCTCATATTCGGTTGCACCACCTGGCGTCTGGATACAGACCACATCCCCCTCTTCTTTACCCACAAGGCCACGTGCAATAGGAGAATTGACGGATATTTTATTTTGCTTAATATCCGCCTCATCATCACCCACGATCTGATAAGTTTTAGTCTCATCCGTATCCAGATTTAAAATCGTAACGGTCGTACCAAAAATCACCTTCCCCGTGTGCGCCATCGACTTCACATCAATGACGTGGCAATTTGACAGCTTGCTTTCCAAATCCTGAATTCGGCCTTCGATAAAGCCCTGCTGCTCTCGGGCAGCGTGGTATTCAGCATTTTCTTTCAGATCGCCATGCTCTCGAGCCTCAGCAATAGCCGCAATAACTCGCGGTCTATCATCTGACTTTAAACGATCCAATTCAGCTCTGAGTGCAGCCTCTCCAGCTACAGTCATAGGTACTCGGCTCACATCAAACTCCCAGATCCTGCAAACGCCGGACCTCTTTTTCTTCACCATATTGCAGCGCCATCACGGTGGCTTCAGCCCCCGCCAGTGTAGTGCTGTAAGGCACTTTATGCTGTAACGCGCTGCGACGAATTTCCGCAGAATCAGAGATCGCCTTACGGCCTTCAGTCGTATTCACTACATAAGCAATCTCATCATTCTTGATCATGTCGATGATATTCGGACGACCTTCCATCACCTTGTTGACCAAATCAACCTGCAGGCCATTTTCTTTCAGCAGGTTAGCCGTGCCGCGGGTTGCCACCAGACTAAAGCCCAGTTCTACCATATCTTTTGCCAGCTGCACTGCGGCGGGCTTATCAACCTCGCGAACAGAGATGAAGGCACGGCCTGGTTGTGGCATTTTTTCACCAGCCCCAACCTGGGCCTTCATAAATGCCTCACCAAACGTTTCACCAACCCCCATCACCTCACCGGTAGATTTCATCTCCGGAGACAAGATTGGGTCAACACCCTGGAATTTATTAAACGGGAATACCGCTTCTTTCACGTTAAACAGCTTAGGCACGATTTCTTCTGTGAAACCAACCTCTTCTAACGTTTTACCGGTCATTACCAGCGCCGCGATTTTAGCCAGTGATACGCCTATGCACTTAGAAACAAAAGGCACGGTACGTGACGCACGCGGATTCACTTCAATGACATAGATCTCACCATCCTGGTATGCCAGTTGAGTATTCATCAGACCGATCACACCCAGTTCCAGCGCCATCTTGCGAACCATCTCACGCATTTCATCCTGCACGTCCTGCGGCAGGCTATATGGTGGCAGCGAGCACGCCGAGTCACCGGAGTGAACACCAGCCTGCTCAATATGCTGCATAATCGCGCCAATCACGACTGTTTTACCATCACACACCGCATCAATATCAACTTCAACGGCGGCATTCAGGAAGTGATCCAGCAGCACGGGAGCATCATTCGAGACCTGTACAGCACTGGTCATATACCGGCGCAGCTCAGTTTCTTTGTATACGATTTCCATCGCTCGCCCGCCCAATACGTAAGATGGACGCACAACCAGAGGATAACCCAGCTTTCCGGCTTCGATGACCGCCTGCTCCAACGAGCGAACAGTGGCATTTTCAGGCTGTTTCAGGCCCAAACGTTTCAGCATCTGCTGGAACTGTTCACGGTCTTCTGCCCGATCAATAGACTCTGGACTGGTACCAATAATAGGCACTCCCGCCTCATCCAGCGCCACGGCCAGCTTAAGCGGCGTCTGACCACCGTACTGCACGATGACACCTTTTGGCTTCTCGATGTTGACGATTTCCAGCACATCTTCCAGCGTAATCGGCTCAAAGAACAAACGGTCCGACGTATCATAGTCAGTCGAGACTGTTTCCGGGTTACAGTTAACCATGATGGTTTCAAACCCGTCTTCACGTGCAGCTAGCGCAGCATGGACACAACAATAGTCAAATTCGATACCCTGGCCAATTCGGTTAGGTCCACCACCGATAACCATGATTTTGTCACGATCTGACGGATTCGCTTCACACTCTTCTTCATAGGTGGAGTACATGTATGCGGTATCAGTCGCGAACTCTGCAGCACAGGTATCAACGCGCTTATAAACCGGGCGTACACCCTTACCATGACGGTACTTACGGAACTGTTTCTCGCTAACACCCAGCAGAGTTGCCAGACGCGCATCGGAGAAACCTTTGCGTTTCAGACGATATACCTGATCCCGATCGAGGTCAGACAGGGCCATTTCTGTTACGCGCTGCTCATCTTTAATCAGGTCTTCAATCTGCACCAGGAACCATGGATCAATGCCAGAGAGTTCATACAGCTCTTCAACACTCATGCCCAATCGGAAGGCGTCACCGACATACCAGATACGCTCGGCGCCAGGCTGCTTCAACTCACGCACGATATCAGCGCGCACATCTTCGCTGTCCAGGTCCACAATTGAATCCAGGCCCGTGGCACCTACTTCCAGACCACGTAAGGCTTTCTGCAGAGATTCTTGCTGCGTGCGGCCAATTGCCATGACTTCACCCACTGATTTCATCTGTGTGGTCAGGCGATCATTGGCTTGCGGGAATTTCTCAAAGGTAAAACGAGGAATTTTAGTAACGACGTAATCAATAGCAGGCTCAAACGATGCCGGAGTACGCCCACCGGTAATATCGTTTTTAAGCTCATCCAAGGTATAACCCACCGCCAGCTTCGCAGCGACTTTGGCAATCGGGAAGCCCGTCGCCTTTGACGCCAGGGCCGAAGACCGGGATACACGGGGATTCATTTCAATCACTACCATGCGGCCATCTTCAGGGTTAACGCCAAACTGAACGTTCGAACCACCTGTTTCTACACCGATTTCACGCAGCACCGCCAAGGAGGCGTCACGCATGATCTGATACTCTTTATCGGTCAGAGTCTGAGCCGGTGCCACCGTAATGGAGTCACCCGTGTGAACCCCCATGGCATCAAAGTTTTCGATAGCACAGATGATGATGCAGTTGTCGTTTTTATCACGCACAACCTCCATCTCATACTCTTTCCAGCCAATCAGCGATTCATCAATCAACAGCTCAGTGGTCGGTGACAGCTCCAGGCCACGTTCGCAGATCTCAACAAACTCTTCACGGTTATAGGCAATACCCCCGCCCGAGCCACCCATAGTGAAAGATGGACGAATAATGGCCGGAAAACCGATAGAATCCAGCACTTGCAGCGCTTCTTCCATGCTATGAGCAATTGCAGCACGAGGACACGCCAAGCCGATATTTCTCATCGCCTTGTCAAACCGGTCGCGGTCTTCAGCCTTATCAATGGTATCGGCATTGGCGCCAATCATTTCTACGCCAAATTTCTCCAATACGCCTTCGCGCTCAAGATCCAAAGCACAGTTCAGTGCAGTCTGACCACCCATTGTCGGCAGCAAAGCCTCAGGGCGTTCCTTTTCGATGATTTTAGCAACCGTTCTCCAGTTGATCGGCTCAATATAGGTTGCATCAGCCATGACCGGATCGGTCATAATCGTCGCCGGATTGGAATTAACCAAAATGACCCGGTAACCCTCTTCACGCAGCGCCTTACAGGCCTGAGCACCGGAATAATCAAACTCACAAGCCTGACCAATTACAATCGGTCCGGCACCCAAAATCAGTATGCTTTTAATGTCCGTGCGTTTTGGCATCGTATAAACCAGTCGTATCAATGACTGCGTACGCAAAGCGCCGCAGTTAAATCAATTCAATTTCATTTACAGGTGTACTTAGACACCTTTGGCTGCAGCCATGTCTCGAATAAAGCGATCAAACAATGGCGCAACATCACGCGGTCCCGGGCTGGCTTCTGGGTGGCCCTGGAAGCTAAATGCTGGGCGATCAGTACGCTCAATACCTTGCAGAGACTCATCGAACAGTGACTTATGGGTCGCTCGAAGCGTCGCAGGCAGGGAAGTCTCATCTACCGCAAAGCCGTGGTTCTGCGACGTGATCATTACCTGCTTGTTATCCAAATCCTGTACCGGGTGGTTGGCACCATGGTGGCCAAACTTCATCTTCACGGTCTGCGCACCTGATGCCAGAGCCAGCAGCTGGTGCCCCAGGCAGATACCGAACACAGGTACCGGAGTGGTGCAAATCTCTTGAATCGCCTGGATTGCATAATCACAGGGTTCTGGATCACCAGGGCCGTTAGAAAGAAACACACCGTCGGGGTTGAGAGCCAATACGTCGGCTGCTGGGGTCTGTGCTGGAACTACCGTGATACGACAGCCCCGCTCAACCAGCATACGTAAAATATTACGTTTAACACCAAAATCATACGCCACCACATGATACGGCAGGTCAGCATCCGCTTTCTCAGCGTGACCTTCACCCAGCACCCATGTACTGGAACGCCAGTAATAAGACTGCTCGGTGCTGACCACTTTTGCCAGATCCATGCCCTTAAGGCCCGGAAAAGCCTTGGCTGCCGCCAACGCCTTATCTTCATCGATGTCACCGGCCATGATACAGCCATTCTGCGCACCTTTTTCGCGCAAAATGCGTGTCAACTTGCGAGTATCGATATCAGCAATACCAACAATATTGTTGTCTTTCAGGTATTGATCGAGGTCCTTTTCATTGCGGAAGTTACTCGCGGTCAATGGCAGATCACGAATAACCAGACCGGCAACCCAGGTACGAGAAGACTCTTCATCTTCACTATTCGTGCCTACATTACCTATATGGGGATATGTCAGAGTGACTATCTGCTGACAGTAGGAAGGATCGGTCAGGATTTCCTGATAACCGGTCATTGAGGTGTTAAACACCACTTCACCACTGGACAGACCGTCAGCACCAATGGAGGTGCCTCTGAAAATACTGCCATCTTCAAGTACAAGAATGGCTGGCCTCGTCAATTGAACCTCCCCCGCATGCGCGAAACTGACTGAATATTGGATACGATACGTGCAAAAAAGCGAGGTAAAACCCGGGATTTCACCTCGCTCTTTCGTCTAATAAATCTGTCTTAAGATTTGCCGCAGACAAACCGGCTGCATTCTATTCTAATGCCCCCAATATGTCCATTACGCATCCGCAATAATCCGTGAAACATAACTGTAACTGTTTTGTAGTGGAATATCCCATTATCTGATCAGATCCAGCAGGCCAGACCGCACATGAAAATCACCACCATCAGCCGATTAACCTCCGGCGCTTTTATTCTTCTTATCCTTATCCTTGCCATCGCTCTGGTGAGTTCGTTAAAGACAATTGATCAGTCTTTCAAACTGCGTGATGCCTATGATCACTACCTGATTCAGGTTGAAAAACAGCTATCTGACCCTGTTGCCGAGTATCTACTGACCGGTGATGCCTCTTTACTCCTCACATTGGAACAGAATATTCAACAGCTGAAAGCACTCACAGCAACGACACTACCCGACAAGGCCAAACAACAGACAACCGAACTACTCACCTCCTTCCAGAGCGAACTTCTACCCAAGCTGAGAGCGGTTGGTAAACTGACCAATCCGCAGCAGCTATTGATTCAGAACGAGCAGGAGTTGAATGCGTTATTCCGCAGTCTGGGCGAATATACTGAAGCCGCACTTCCAGCCCGACCCGCACTATTCAAGAATTACAACCAAGCGATTTCCGCTGCCCTTGCCATCCAGTTACAGATTGCACACCAACGCCAGGACTATTTCCTGACACAGAAACCTCCGCTATTGGATGATATTCAAACGTTGCTGGAAGTGCAGGAAGCACATATTCAAACATTGAACACACTGCCTCGACTGGGTATTTACCTCAAAAACCAGGATGATAATGATCTGGCTGATTTATTAGGTTTTGACAACGACAATACTCAACCAGAGCAGCAAACTGAACAGGGTGACAACCTGATCAGCGAAATGCTCAGCCTCACTCGCCGCTACCCCAAAGAACTGGGCAATGCCAGCCAGCTTATCCAGCAACAAAACAAAACCCGCTCTACCACGCAAACGGCAGTTGAAGAGATTCATCAGGCAATCAGCATCGTGTCTGACATGATCTCGCAGCACTATCAGGACACGGTACATACAATCTATTATCAGCTAGCAGCATGCCTGGCGCTGGTACTCATTATCTGCCTTTCAGTCAATGCAGTGCAGCAAACACTCGCCCGCATCCTGATGGATACCAGCGCATTTATTCATCGCCTTGCCACCGGCCATTTCAGTGAAAAACCACAATTAAAGTCCAATATTGAAGAAGTCATCCAGCTGAATACATCAATCAATCAGCTACAGACATTCTTCGCAAACCTGTTAGCTGAAATAAATACGGAAACTACCCACCTATCAGAACTGCGAGAGAGCAGTTTGAAAGAAGCCAACGCGCTTGCAGAAAACGCTACCCGACAGGAACAGTTCAGTACGTCGACGGCTACCCAGGTTGTACAGTTAACCGCTTCGTTTAAAGAAGTAGCTGCCCGCGCCGCAGATACGCATATAGCGACAGAAAATGTATTAAGACTTGCACAGCAAGGGTTCAATTGCGTGGTATCAACCAGTGACGCATTACATAACCTTAATCATGAAATCTGCGTGACAGGTAAGGCAATGACAGCACTTCAACATGATTCAAATGCGATACAGAATGTTCTTGAAATAATTCAGGAATTTGCCGAACAAACCAATCTGCTTGCGCTAAATGCCGCTATCGAAGCAGCCCGCGCCGGGGACAGCGGCAGAGGTTTTGCTGTTGTTGCAGATGAAGTACGCAATCTGGCAGCCAAAACCACCCATTCGGCCACTGAGATCCAACAGATAATCCGCAGCCTTGCCGCTACAACAACGACAGCGATGAAGACCATACAGCAACAGGAAAAGAGCGCTGGACAGAGTGCAGAACTTGCACAGCACGCGATGATAACAATTGAAGAGATTAAAAAAGCTGTCAGTGAAGTAAATGACATGAATACGCTGATCGCAAGTTCAACAGAAGAACAGGCGATGGTGACTACAGATATCTCAAAAGCAATCGAATATAACCTCAGTGGAACCGAACAAATTACAACGGCCGCAACCACTAACCAAAGTCATGCAAATCAGCTGGCGGTATCAAGTAACCGCTTGACCAATCTTATAAAGCAATTGCATTAACGCAACTACGCCAGAATGAAGGCACGCACCTTCTCCGGCAGGGGTACCGATTTCTCCGTACGATGATCTATCCAGACAACTTTAGCGTAACCCTCAGCCACCGGCGCCACATTATCTTTACTACTGAACACCTTATAGCGCGTCATAAAACTTGAACGACCGGGCTCCTCCACATAGCAGTCAATACGTAGCGTATCCGGATACACAACTGCCTTCAGGAAAGTACAGCCAACCTGAATCACAACCGGCGCCATCCCATCAGGGTCCATAACCACACCCATTTCAGCAATTAACTGCACGCGGGCCTCTTCAAGATAACGCAGATACAGCGCGTTATTCACATGACCATAGGCATCCATATCCCCCCAGCGCACAGCCAGCTCACATGAATATAGCTGCCTGCCTTTTTCACTTGTCATAAAAAAATCTCCTATTCAATATCGTTAAAACAATAGGCCTCATATGCACATGTGTGAATAGCGTTTGAGGTCAAATCATTAACCAATCAAGACACAGTTGCAGAAAAGCAGACGGGAAACGCCACATGATTTTTTATTTTGAGCAACAAAAAAACCCCAACCGCGTCAGCGATTGGGGGTCTTTAATGTTAGGTGCTTGGCGATGACCTACTCTCACATGGGGAAACCCCACACTACCATCGGCGATGTTGCGTTTCACGTCTGAGTTCGGGATGGATTCAGGTGGTTCCACAACTCTATGGTCGCCAAGCAAAACTGGTTGCCTTAGATGTATTCAGTACATCCAGGCCTTGGATTCGATTCACCGCTCTCGCATATATAGATTCTTCTCTGACTCGTAAGCTCTACATGCACTCAACTCGCTTACTCTCTATCTCTACAAGCCATTCCCA